>JAHEEB010001119.1 GCA_024640925.1 Bacteroidota bacterium
CTATTGCTAGCAAATTGATAAGGTGTTAACCATGGGTATGTTTGAAATAAAGGGTCTTGCGATAAAAATTTTCCAATTCTTGGGTCATAAATTCTGAAACCATAATCATATTGAGCTCCTTCGCCTTTAATTTCATCATCCTTTTCCTTACCATTAAACCCAAAACGATAATCACGTGAAGTGCCGTATTTGTTGGGAACAAGCATTCCAAAAGATTAAGCCAGCTGTGTAAGAACGTGTGTAAATGTAATAAAATTATACTTTTTTAGAGTTGTTTTTTTGTTTTTTGACTTGTTTTGACTACCCTTATTTGTGGATATGAGCCAGAGGCATCGCACTAGCCCTGTGTTACCTAATGCTCGGACTATCGGGGGGCTTGCACAACGATTGGGTAGACCTACTACCATCTTTTATACAGCATTAAATCGTGTTCGCAACTACGATTCATTCACAGCACACTCCGTGCCATCGGGTCTAATTCTCTTCAACAGTATCAATATAATAAGTTATCATATCTACAATCCGATAAGACCAATAAATATAAAACAAATACCTAAAATAATCATTTTCCGCACTTTCTGTATTAAGGTCTGAATACCCTCTTATTGTATTGGTTTTAATCTTTCTTATATCTTTAATCGTATGGAAATAAAGTGACTCCATTTTCCTTTTAAACCGCAAATCTTTATTTTTTGCATATTTATTATTTATTGATTTTTCAAAAGAGCTTGTCAATTTCTGAATTACAGAGTCAACTTTCGTGCATTCTTTGTATAGATAGATATTCAAATCTGCCTGATTACAATTTTCACATTCAGAATTGATTTTATCTTCCAATCCTTGAAGACAAATCGTTTGAGAATTAATATTTACAATTCCAGTAAAGAATATTACTAATAGATACAATAATTTTCGTGAATGATTCATATGATAAATTAATTAGTGGGAGTAGCAGTCCCTGGTATAGCAGTGCCAGTTGCTTTATCTTCCTGGCTATCATAAAGTTTGCTGAGTTTTTCTTCTCTTTTATCTCTTTTTGTACTTGAAGGAAGGAAATCAAATAAATATTTTGTATTGTCTTTAAATAATATAGTCTGCCCCAAACGTTTTTTCTTAACGCCATTTTCACCTTTCATATAATCTAAAAAGAATGTTTCATTATCGCCAGCTTTAAAATTCTTTAATTTTTTCTCGAGCCCATTAAATGCAAAGTCTATGAGTGCATCTTTCTGATTATCGCCCAAGCCTTTTATTATACTAAATTTGTTTGCTTTATTTTCCATTCTTTCCCAATCGTTTTTAAACCAACTATCAATTTGAGTAGTAGTTAATTCAGTACCTACAGGGAAACTAGCCAATTCATCATCGGTGATTTTATGACCGATACCACCTGTCGGATTACCGCCTTCAACAGAAGGATACACTTTATCTTTGTTTCCTTCATAAAACGAAACAAATGTTTTCATGTCAGTCGTTTCATTACCATATAAATAACTAACAACTCCATAATTAAGAAACTTTATAGCAGCTCCGCTTCCTAACGGACCTGGTGCTGTCAAAGTTTTTGAGGTTACGGTTTTAGTAATATTGCCTTCAGCATCTTTCTCTCTTTTTATGGTATATAATATTTTCTCTAAACCTTCTAATTCTAGCGCATCAATCACTCTATTTTCACTAAATGCATAAGGAGAGTTGTATGGATATTTAGCGGTTAACGGGTCAGTTGCAAAAAACCTTCCCACCCTTGGGTCGTGCATCCTAAAAGTGTAATTCAAGGAGTTCCCCTCACCTTTCAACTCATTGTCTTTTTCCTGCCCTTGAAATCCAAAACGATAATCACGGGAAGTCCCGTGTTTATTGGGAACAAGCATTCCAAAAGTAGGCTAACACAATCACCTCTAAAGCCAGTATTTATAAGAACTCAGCTAATATACTATAATGTCAAAAAAGGCATATTTATGCTGTTTATGACTTATCAAATATAGAAAATTAATTCAAGTCTAAAGGGTTATGCTTTAGATTTGAAATGGTAAAAAAATTAGAAAAC
>JAHEEB010000360.1 GCA_024640925.1 Bacteroidota bacterium
GGCGAAATTGTCGATATTAACTACACAAGAGGAGCGCAAATGATTCGTAGCGAAAATACTTTCCTTGTGGGCTATGTAATATTCGACAAAGTAGAAGGCAAAGCCGAGGTTGATGTGGTGGAAGAAGCCGCCGCCATATTAAAGAAGAAAATTGATTCAGGTGAAATTAAATTACAACCCGGAGTTTCTTACAAATTTGCCGGAAATTACGAACAGCAGTTAAGGGCAACCAAAAGGCTTGCAATTGTAATACCTATAAGCCTTTTAATGATATTCCTGTTATTGTTCTTTCAATTCAAAACAGTGACAGCTTCATTTATACATTTCTCAGGTGTTTTTGTAGCTTTTGCGGGTGGTTTCATGATGTTGTGGCTTTACGGTCAGGATTGGTTCTTAAACTTTGCCGTTGCCGGAATTAACTTGCGTGATTTATTCCAAATGCACCCCATAAACCTTAGTGTTGCCATCTGGGTAGGGTTCATTGCCCTGTTTGGCATTGCCACTAACGATGGGGTAATTATGGGTACATACATTCATCAGGTATTTGAAGAAAAGAAACCCGCCACCGTTCACGAGGTACGTGAAGCGGTTATTTCCGCAGGGCGGAAACGTGTACGCCCTGCCATGATGACAACTGCCGTTGCCGTTATAGCCTTGCTGCCTGTTCTTTCTTCAAATGGTAAAGGTTCAGATATTATGATTCCAATGGCTATTCCCATGTTTGGAGGTATGGTTATTCAGGTAATGACTGTTTTTGTTGTACCAATTTTTCAGTCGATGTGGAGGGAATTTTCTTTGAGATACAATAGAAGTACCATAGAATTACAATAGAATTACAATAGAATTACAATTGAAATAATAAAGAGATACAATTGAGTAAAATAGAAATATGATAGAAAAAAGAAATATATGTAGATTTAATTCTATTGTATATCAACAGTATTTCAGTCGTATATCAAAGTAAATCATGTATCTCGACTGTATTTCAACGTACTTCAAAGTATATAAGTAATAGTTCAAAAATAAAATTATGGCAAAGAAAAACTTTATTACAATTAAAGACTTACAAGTATATCAGCTGGCCCGAAAACTTTCGACTATTGCCTGGGATATTTATTCAAAAATGAATTTTGAAGATAAAAAACATATTGGAGACCAATTTATTCGGTCAACAGATTCAATAGGAGCTAATATTGCAGAAGGTTATGCCCGGTTTCATTTTTTGGATAAGGTTAGATTTTACTACAATGCCAGAGCTTCACAATCTGAATCTACTGACCATTGGCTCGAATTATTGCTTGAACGTAATAAAATAAACCAATTAACATTCGATGATTATAAAACGATATCAAAAGACCTTCAGGTAAAGCTTAACAACTTTATAAAACGCACAAAAGATGAAAATGAAAATAAAACATTGGCTTAGCTATATTTCTATTTATTTCTATTTATTTCTGTGTACATCTGCATTTTCACAGTCAGATTCATTATTTTATTACCTCGAAATATCAGCCAAAAACAATCCTGCCGTATTGCAAAAATTTAACGAATATCAAGCTGCATTACAAAAAGTACCACAGGTGGGCAGTTTGCCCGACCCAGAGTTAAATATGGGCGTTTTTCTCAGTCCTATGGAACTGGTAAGCGGAAATCAGGTGGCCGATATTCGGCTTATGCAAATGTTTCCTTGGTTTGGTGTACTTAAAAATTCCAAAGATGAAATGAGCCTGATGGCAAAAGCAAAATACGAATCGTTCCTTGATGCCAAATTGCAGGTGTTTTACGAGGTTCAAAGTACATGGTATAGTTTGTACAAAATTCAACAGCAAATTCGTATTTCTGAAAAAAACATTGAAATCTTGCGAACCATAGAAAGACTTACATTGGTTAAATTCAAATCAGCCTCTACAGGTGGCAGTAACACATCACCTTCCGGTGGAAATGTTTTAAATAGTAGTTCTCAAAACAGTTCTTCCGGCGCAATGGGTTCAAATAGTATGGGAGGTAGCACAAATAATAATCAATCAAATAGCAATAATCAATCGTCAATGACCGGTAGTCAGTCTTCAATGGGTTCCTCTGCCGGCAGTTCTGGATTGGCAGATATATACCGCATACAAATTGAAATTGGCGACCTTGATAACAATATTTCCTTTTTAAAAAACCAACAAAACACAATCATTGCGCGGTTCAATAGTTACCTGAACCGACCATTAGAAACAATGGTTATGTTACCTGAAACCTTAAAACCTGATTCATTGGAATTGTCCCTTTTAGCAGTCTCTGATAGTATTCTAAGTAACAACCCTATGTTGGGTATGCTTGAGTACGAACAGCAATCTCTTGATGCCCGAAAGAAAATGGTTTCTCGAATGGGTTACCCAATGGTTGGCTTGGGTGTAAATTATTCAATTATTAATAAAAGTGATATGTCAACATCGACTATGAATGGGAAGGATATGGTTATGCCGATGGTTACGGTTACTTTACCTATCTATCGTAAGAAGTACCAGGCAATGCAAGCAGAAACCGAATTTCTGAAATCAGCGAATGAACAAGGGTATAAAGCAATTTCAAATTCATTACAAACAGAGTATTACGAAGCAATTCAATTGTATCAGGATGCACAACAACGCATGGAACTCTATGAAAATCAAAGCCTGTTGGCCAATAAATCACTTGAAATAATGATTAAAAGTTTTTCAGCATCGGGCTCCAGTTTAAACGATATTTTACAAATCCGCCAACAGACACTCGATTATGAATTTAAACAAATAGAAGCATTGGTCGATTATAATACGGCAATTGCCTGGTTAAAACGATTAGGAAATTTAGAAATACATTGAAATACATTGAAATACATTGAAATACATTGAAATACAATGAAATACAATGAAATACATTGAAAAACAATGAAATACAATGAAATAAAAATTATGAAAAAGGGAATTATATTTTATATTGGAACCTTAATTATAGGAATAATCCTTGGTTGGTTATTCTTCCATTCATCACATAAAACGGAAGTGAAACAAGAGCAATCCACAGAAGTCGGAAAAGCAACTATTTGGACGTGTGCCATGCATCCTCAGATACATGTGGATGCACCTGGCAAATGTCCAATATGCGGAATGGATTTAATTCCACTTGTCCAAAACGATGTACCTGTTGACCCTGGAGCAATTCACCTGACCAAAGAGGCAGCAGAGCTTGCCAACGTGCTTACTTCGGTAGTTTCAAAACAAATACCAATTCAAGAAGTGCGCCTGTATGGAAAAGTGCAAGCCGATGAACGTTTGTTACAAAGTCAGGTGGCACATATTCCGGGGCGAATTGACAAACTGATTGTTAACTTCACGGGTGAAATGGTAAGAAAAGGTCAAACATTGGCACTCATATATTCCCCCGAATTAGTAACAGCCCAACAGGAATTACTTGAAACTGTCAAAACAAAGGATTCTCAGCCCGAAATTTATGAAGCATCAAAAGAAAAGCTCCGCCAATGGAAATTAACAGAATCGCAAATTACTGAAATTGAAAGTTCGGGTATTGTACAAAACAATTTTGAACTCAAATCGGATATTTCAGGTATTGTGACTGCAAGGCGGGTGAATAATGGTGACTATATTTCTCAGGGTACAGTATTATTCGATATTGCAGACCTTTCAAGCGTATGGGTTATGTTTGATGCATACGAAAGCGACCTGCCATTTCTGAACGAAGGCAATAAAATAGCCTTTACAATACAGTCTTTGCCTGGAACAAACTTTGCAGGAAATATTATTTTTATCGACCCAGTAATTGACCCTGTTACTCGTGTATCAAAGGTTCGGGTCGAAATCAACAATCAGGCCGGAAAACTTAAACCCGAGATGTTCGCCACGGGTATTGTAAACGCTAATCTGACAGAATATAAAAACAATTTTATTATTCCCCGTTCGGCAGTTCTGTGGACAGGCAAACGCTCCATAGTTTTTGTAAAACAGGCGGGTACAAGCGAACCTATTTTCAAGATACGTGAAATAGAACTTGGACCTATGATGGGCAGTAGTTATGTAATAATAAGCGGACTTACTGAAGGCGAAGAAATAGTTACTGAAGGTACTTTTAGTGTTGATGCAGCGGCACAACTTGAAGGCAAACCAAGCATGATGAATCAGAATGGAATAACATCAAAAAGTCATGACTAAAGCAAGAGGTACTAAATATTGAATTTCTATATTTTAGAACAATGATTTTTTCGGGGCATTGAGGCTGAATAATTTGTAATGATAGAAATCGAAAAGTTAAGAAAATATTTCTACTGTGGTTTCCAAAAAGGCATATCTGAGTAAATTGGCCACCGGGACCAAGATACAATATGGCGGTTTTTCTTTGTGAATGTTTGTGCCTTGCTGCCTTTGTGGCTTTCCTTTGCCATTTAGACCCAAAGTAAAATAAAAAACAGATTATTCTCAAGACACCTTAAAGACAGCTTAGAATTGAGCCATAAAAGCTGGATCATCACTCGAAATGTATTTTTTATCAATCATTTTTCTGGTAGTTTCTTCCGGATTTTGAGCAATCCATCCGCGTGCTTTTTGAAGGACTTTTAATTCTTTCTGGATTTTCTTTAATTTGTTGAGTAGAAGCATACAAGAAACAACAAAATTTTCCGGCAAATAAAGGATGGGTACCAATGTGTATCCTTTTTTGGCGGCTAGTGATGATGCAAAATCATTTCTCGAAAGACTTTCTATTTTTGCACTTGCCGAAAGTCTGGGTGGGGTAGAATCGTTGATTGAATTGCCCTCTGTAATGACCCATGCATCGGTTCCCAAAGAAATCCGTTAGAAAATTGGAATTACTGACACTCATCAGGGTTTCGGTTGGCATTGAGGACAGTAAAGATTTGATTAAAGATTTAAAACAGGCTCTGGAATAATATTGATAATTCATTGATTCCCAGATTGCAAAATAAGATCAAATAATTTACCGTGATTATTATATCCTTTTTTTATATGTTCAGCCAATAGGATAATTTAAACGATAGTTCAAACTCTTTATTCATACCTGAGCGCGATAAATTATCTTTTACAATAAGATAGAAATCGCTCATTGGAGCATAACGCCATTGAAAAATACTGTTAAAACAGATGTTATTCATTTGCGTATTATACTGAATTAAGTTTGTCCATAATAATTTTGTACTGAAACTAAATTCGGGCTTTAAACTGATTAAATGGTATGTAGCTTTTCCATATCCGTTTTTCAGATCTATATTGACATAATTATATGTTAGCGAGACAGTACTAAAAGGTTGAAAAGTATACGATGGACCTCCTGTGAGTGTTAACTTTTCACCTTCGTAGAATCCGCCATATGTTGCAGAAAAGTGGTATTTAAGTTTTTTACGCTTATCCGATTCATATAAAAAAAAGGGAGAACAGTTC
>JAHEEB010001120.1 GCA_024640925.1 Bacteroidota bacterium
GTTAGGTTTTTCTTTTCTTTCGTCAAATTACATATAGTACCATTATTTAAATCAAACCCTTTGTTTCTGCATTGTTGACACTTGTTGTCAAAAGAAAATGATGACATATTTTTGATTTATTGATGATTGTTGCTTTTTACGGTTTCTTTTACGAAAGGTTTAAACCTTGTAATGTCATAACTCAAATAACCATTCTATTGAAATTGGTTAGTAAACAACCAAATTTATTTTTTTACTTTTGCACTTCATGATGAGTAGAATTTCAACCCGCACAATTTTTGCTTTTTTTCTGGCACTTTTGGGTGTTGTTATGTTCTCGGCGAAAGCTGTTATTGTTAAACTTGCCTATCGATATAATATTGATCCTTTAAGTTTGTTAAATCTCAGATTGTTATTTTCATTACCTTTCTATCTGGTGGTTGTTTTCAGAACTACCACAATTCGCGAATTAAGTAAATTCTCCCGATTCGATTATCTTAAAGTCGTAATTCTGGGTATTCTGGGTTATTACATGGCAAGTTATTTCGATTTTGCCGGCTTAAAATATATTACGGCAAGCCTTGAGAGACTTGTTCTTTTCATTTATCCGACATTGGTAGTAATTATTGCAGCTCTTTTTTTTCACAGAAGACCTTCGATGGTGCAAATTGCTGCTATTATATTGACTTATTTTGGAGTTTTTATTGCTTTTTATAGCGATACCAATGCAAATGGGCCCAATGCTGTGCTTGGAACAGTGCTTGTTTTCGGAAGCGCTCTTACTTATGCAATGTACCTTGTTGGAGCAGAAAATTTGCTGCCAAAATTCGGCACAAAATTATTTACAAGTTTTGCAATGATTGTTTCCACCGCTGCAACTCTTATCCATTTCTTTATTGCAAATAGCAACGATTTATTTCATTATTCCATTGAGGTTTATTTATTGGCAATAACTATGGCGGTCTTTTGCACGGTGATTCCTTCTTTTCTTATATCAGAAGCGATTAAAAGACTCGGATCATCAAATGTTGCCATTATGGGTAGTGTTGGGCCTGTCTGTACTATATCGCTGGCTTCAGCATTGCTGAACGAGCATATGAATATTTTTCAATGGATTGGAACATTGATTGTAATTGGCGGTGTTCTGCTTATTGCAATACGCGAAGGGAATAATAACAGAAGTAAAAATACAGAGGAAGATATTGTTTAGTCTCTACAAATAACCAGAATTATATTTTGCTGAAATAAGTGTTTGTTTTACTTCTGAATTTTATCTTTGAAAAAAGATATTTCATAAGATAAATACTATGTCGGACAAAAAGGGTAATTTTTTTGGCGTATTCAGTGAACTTATACGGCCATTTATAGATTTTTTTCATGCTTCAAGGGCGCTTATTGGGGTAAATATTTCATATGTACTGGAAGGGATTACCTATTTTGGGGTTTTGGGTCTGTTAACCATTTTCTTTAACGAAAATATCGGACTAACCGACCAGGTTTCGGGTAATATGGTGGGCGTTCTGACAGGAGGTATAACCTTAGCTATGTTTTTTCTTGGAGCTACTGTCGATTTTATTGGAGTTCGTAAAGCTTTCCTGTATTCGCTTATCATTATGCTTATAGGCCGGATTGTTCTTGTATTGTCGCCACTTTCCGGCACGTCCGGTATCTGGAGTAACGCTCATTTTATTGCCCTTTTTGGATTATTGGGTATTATTATAGGTTATGGTATTTACCAGCCAGCTGCTTATTCAGCAGTAAAAAAGTTTACTTCCGAAAAAACTTCGGCAATGGGCTATGCCATGCTATATGCATTCATGAATCTTGGTGGTTTTCTGCCAGGACTAATTTCTCCTCCTGTTCGCAAAGCATATGGAATAACCGGGATATTCTGGGTATATATTGTTTTAACTCTGGTGGGTATTATTTTGGTGTTGTTTATTATTACCAAAAAAGCCGAAAAGCATGCGTCTGTCTCAGCTGATGAGGATAATGTTAAATCTGACCCCGATGGAGTCGATCTTATTGATAATTTAAAGGGGAAGGCTAAACTTTCATATTATTT
>JAHEEB010001121.1 GCA_024640925.1 Bacteroidota bacterium
TTACTAATCATTGATTCTTCCTTGATATTGTCATCCTTTTTAAGTTCATTCTTACGATATACATATGTTAATCCATAATCACCGGCTTTTTCACGTTTTTCTATATCTGGTAAGTTTGAATAATGAAGTTCAACTTCATTCCAAACCTGCAATATAATTTCATCTGCTGTAACCCGCATACCAGCTAATTTTTCCTGGGCACGATGATAATTCTTTTGGAGTATTTTCTGGAATTTATACGCATCCATAAATTGCTCGTATCTTACTCTCACAACAGCAATTGTTGGATTTGTAACCGGACTTCTGCCTTTGGCTTTTCTAATTTCTTCTCCATCAATTAGTTTTTGGCCCCATTCAATCACCTCCTGTTCTGTATTCAAAGGGGGATTCTTTTTTTCATCATCTTCAAGCCCGAAGAAATTACGTTCGTTGGTGGGCATTTCACCTCTTAAAATAGCCAAATTAAGTACTTGCAAGAAATGAGAGAGATAAAGTTTTGCTTTTTTTAGTGTACGTAAATATTCTTTATTCTTCTCAGTCTGATTATCGTAAGCTTGTTTGGCTTCAACCAAGGCTTTCTCAAATGATGGCATAAAAGATTGCACCTTCTGAAAACCATTCTGTGAGAATGCAAGTTTAAATGGAGGAAGGTCCCGCCCCTTAGAAAGAGCTATCTTTAATGCTTTCAGACGGGCTGCATCAGTATTCGGAAGTCGACGATAAGGCATTGCAAGATATGTTTAAGTAGTTAAAGAACAAGGAGATTAATAATGCGAATATACAATTCTAAGAATAAAAAGCAAGTTATTCGTAAATTTTTTGATCAAATTATTTTTCCTTTCTTATCGATGACAATCAGTTATTTATTGAATGGAGCGACTTCAAAGGTTTTTTTATTGGTTTTAATACTATTGATTTTGTACTTTAGAGTTTTAAACCTCCGAATTTAAAGATTATGTTTTCAAAAGATACATATCAAATCAGGCGTCGACAATTGACAATGGATATCAGAGATGGTATTATTTTAATAGCCGGAAATAATCACTGTCCGATGAATTACAGAGCGAACGTTTATTTGTTCAGGCAAGACAGTAATTTTCTATATTTTGCAGGGATTGATCTGCCGGGCTTATATCTTGCAATTGATACATCAACTGGTGATTCAACCCTTTTTGGTGATGAGGCAACCATTGAAGATCATATTTGGACTGGTCCCCAGGTAAGTCTGAAAGAATGGGCTGATAAATCGGGAATAGAAAAAACAAAACCGCTGTCGGAGCTTGAGTTGCTGTTACATACAAAAACGAAGATCCTTTATTTGCCTCCATACCCAGCGGATCGTAAGATATTTCTTTCAGAAAAAATGGGTCAATCGATTACAGAAGTGGAAAAGGGTTTTTCATTGGATTTGGTGAAGGCTGTTATTAGTCAGCGCAGCATTAAATCGGCAAATGAAATAGAACAAATTGAGGATTCCTTTATACCTACGGCTGATTTTCATGTAAAAGCAATGAAAATGGCTTTGCCGGGAGAATTTGAATATTCTATTGTTGGTCAAATAGAAGAAACTATGATAAAAAGTCAATGTCGGCCTGCTTTCCCGGTTATCTGCACAATAAATGGAGAAACATTACATAACGAATTTTATGGGAACCAGATAAAAAAAGGACAACTTTTGCTGGTAGATGCAGGCGCAGAGAACCAAATGCATTATGCCTCGGATATTACCCGAACAACGCCTGTTGGAGGCCGGTTCAATGAACAGCAGAAAAACATATATGAAATTGTACTTAGGGCCCAGATTAAGGCCATATCTGAGATAAAACCCGGTATAAAGTATAAAGACATACATCTTTTAGCTGCAGATATTATAGCTTCCGGACTTAAAGAACTAGGAATTATGAAGGGCAACATATCAGAAATTATTGAGATGGGTGCTCATGCTTTATTCTTTCCACATGGTATTGGTCATATGATGGGCCTTGATGTTCATGATATGGAAGACCTTGGTGAAAACCATGTCGGATACGAC
The DNA here is from genome assembly GCA_024640925.1 of Bacteroidota bacterium. Classification (GTDB taxonomy): domain Bacteria; phylum Bacteroidota; class Bacteroidia; order Bacteroidales; family UBA10428; genus UBA10428. The sequence goes on from JAHEEB010001121.1 coordinate 2,033, forward strand.
AACACTGTACA
>JAHEEB010000361.1 GCA_024640925.1 Bacteroidota bacterium
ATTGCGAATCATCACCGGAGTGTTTTGATCAGGGTCGGTAGAAGTAACCGTACCTACATCTGTTGTATCTGTCATCCATGTTGTATTGTTTCTCCAGGCACCACTCTGATAACTATAAAATACCTCAACAGCACCAAAAGGATCCTGGGGATCGTCATCACCTGCAGTATAATCACCATCGATATAATTAACATTGTTTGGCCAGTTAATCATGTTGGTAGTTTCATTGACATTGGCCGCCGTACCCTTGTTCCACGTGAATGTCAATGGGTTATAACGTGCAGGAACATACCCAACTTCTGTAACATTGCCTGTAGGAGTATAAACATCGGATTCTGCGTAATTAAAAGTTTGGCTGACATTTGCTGATCCCAACGTAAAGCCAGATGAACGCACTCTCCAGAAATAGGTTAAACTTCTATTTTTTCCGTTTTTACTGGTCTGCATCTGCTCTGCATCAACAGGTGTTATACTTACTGTACCATATGTGGTTGGGGTAGTACTGAAAGTTATGGTTGTTGGGGTATAGCGAACAGCTGTAGGAATCACTCCAATGGGGAAAGAAAATGAGTTTGTACTGAATGTTTTCGAAATTCCCTTATCTCCAGCATTGCCATCGGTGGCAATAAACCGGTTTGCTCCAAAAGTACCAGTTAAAGTAGAAGATGCCCCCAGGCTCAATCTGTAACTTCCAATATTAAAAATTCTATCGTTCGACAAATTAAGTATTCCATTCACTGTGATATCGGCGGTTAGCGATATCTGTGAAGAAGCCGCAGCTCCATTTGTATTATTGAGTGTAAGGTTCTGAAAAATTCCGGTTCCATCTCCACCAATAGTTTGGGATGTTGTACCATTTAATCTGATAGTCCCTGTACCTGTATGTATACCTGAGTTAGTAACATTACCTGCAACATTAAAGGTATTTCCACCATCGTTAAAAGTACCAGAGAGAAGGTCAAACGTGTTGCTTACTGCAAAGGTTGATGGAATTATTCGTGAAACAGTTAATGAACCATCGTTCTTGTCAATTACAAGGCTGTTGAACCCTGTAGTTATTGTCCCTTCAAGAGTAAAAGTATTGTTTCCTGCACCATCAAAGGTAGTTGTATTTGCCCCGGGCGTATATGTGGTAGCTGCTGCCAGATTATAATCTCCATCAATGGTAACATTATAATTGTTGGCATTGAATATTCCGGATGTAATTGATAAGTCGTTAAGAACAGTAATATCTGTATTTAATATTACTGATTGGGTACCACTTGACCTGGCAATGGTTAGATTGTAAATAGGTGCTGTAGTTGATACCGGCAAATCGACATTTGCAGTAACAGTTCCCGAAGTTGGGATAAGTTCAACTGTACCACCAGTTACATTTATATTTGCAGGATCTGAATTAACCTGGAAAGCATAATTTGCTGTAGCTTCGCGACATACATCATATATTCGTATTGTACCACCTGACATCGAATAAACATTTGCAGCAGCATTAATATTGAAAGTACCCTTAACTCCCTCCAGTGAACCTTCATTTGCCCTTACTGTATTTAATGTTGAAGTTGAAACATCGATTAAATTACTAATGGTAGAATAAGCAGTTGGTGTACGTTGAAAACGTCCTCTTAATAAAAACAAACCACCGGTTTGGGTAAATGAAGCTAAACCACCGGCACCACCGGCTGCTCTGAACTGCTTGGCATCAACAATACCCCCATTAATAATAAATTCACCCGAAGCATTGTCCCATGTAATAAACCCTCCGGATTCGCGTGTTGAAAAGTACCCGTCATTTATTTGTAACTTACCAAAAATAGAGTATGAACTGCAACCTGCCAGCCCAACACCGTTTACTAGTCCTGTACCTCCGGAAACATTATATGCTACGTTTACTTCCCTGTAATCGTCGGCCGTTGATAAAACAATCACATCAGGTCCATCTAATACCAAAGCAGCATTGGCTGGAATATAGAAATCCGTATTAGGATCAGCTGCCGGAGTTTCCGCGGCACAAGTACCTTCTGAAAGCGAAGGAATAATAGTCAACCCCTGAAGCACCAAAGTTCCGGTGCGAATCCATAAAGCTTTCTTTAAATTTGGATTGCTTCCTCCTCCATTTCCGCCAGCAATGTTGGCTCCAAATAATCTAAAGTTTTGATAAGCAGTTGAATATACTGTTAAAGAATAGGTCTGATCTGTTCCTTTATCAATTATAAGGTTGTAAAAATCAGTAGTACCATTACACCTTACTATATTATTTGAAGCTCCCTGAAAATAAACCGATGCAGCACCCGATGTTGCCGTATTACCTAAAGGCGGGAAGGCATCAAACACAGGGTAAGCAAGGTTTGTAAACCTGACTGTACCATTGTTTATAAAATCACCATTAATAACAACCCTGTGAAATTGTTCATAATAATCAATAAATGGAGCTGTTAATGTCGTACTAATACTTAATGGCGAGGTGGTATTATTTGTACTCCCATTTCCAACAGTTATTGATGCTCCATTATCTACAAGAACATTTCCACTGATAGTTAAATTCCTTTTTGTTGTGGAAGAATTGTTTCCAATTCTGTATATCCCTGTTTTTACATAGAGATTTCCATTAAGGGTAATATTAATTAGTTGGGTAGCAATGATTGCATTTGTTGAAAGGTTTAAAGTAAGGTTATTATAGGTTGCCTGGGAAAATGTAAAGCTGGCTGTATTATTATATTCGGTAGTACCTCCTCCTGCGTTTACAAATGTATTCGTGGTTGCAGCAGGAAAATTCACAGTGGCTAACTGCAAAGTACCTTCACCACGAAGGGCTGTTAATGTATTGGTAAACCTTAATGTCTTAAGATCCAAGTAAGCTCCGCTGTTAATTGTGATATCAAGATTTGTGTTTGCAACATCGGCAGTAAGAGTAACAGTCCTTGATTCAAGAATTACAATTATATCGCCATTTGCAGGGATACCGGATCCAACCTGGGTTGTTCCACTTGGGTCTGTAGTCCAGGTCGATGCAATATTCCAGTTACCTGACTGGTATGAATAAAGTGTTGCTCCCTTCGCATTATAGAAAAATATAATTAAAGCAAACACCAAGAGAAGATGTTTCGGTTTCAAAATAATTGGCATACTAATACTTATTTAAGTGCACATAAAATTCAATATCTACCTACTAATTAAACCGTTTTTATGTTCAATAGTTCAAAATGTTTAAGCACGTATGGGTTTAGCGATTTAGGGCAGACACCTTGAGATAAGTTTTTCATCCATCCATTTTTGTTGTATTCCTTAATTTACAACATTTTTTCGAAAAACTCCTCATTCTTATAAATGTAACTAATTATAAAACCAAATACATTTATCAATTGCTCAAGTTATTAACATGGGGAATAATAAGTAATTTACGCCTGTGGTTTTATTCTTTACGAAAAATTCTGTTATTTTGTTTCTTTCTAAATAACATTAATTATCTTTTTTAAAAGTATTACTCTCCGCTATGATAATACTTCCCCGACATTATCTCGTCGTGCAGGTAAGGATCTGTCACATTCTCAGTATTAAAAAGAAGGATGTTACTTTCTTCATTTAATCCTAAATGATGTTTTAGTTCTATTAATGTATGGTTTTCCATTAAAGCCAGCAATCCGGCCAATCCCGCAGAACCCGATTCACCTGCAGCAATGTATGGATCGCCTGGTAAAGGGGCATTTAGATATTTAATGGCATCAATAGCATATAAATCGGATATTACCATAAAAGCATCAACACCATTTTTCATGATTTCGTATGCTAAAACCGAAGTAGTACCACAGTTAAGACCAGCCATTATTGTTTTCTGACTTTTACTTGTAGTAGCAACATGCGACATCTTTATTGATTCATAAATACAATCCGATTCTATCGGCTCAACACAAATAATCTTTATTCTGTCGCTTCGTAAGTTCCTCCTTATATAATGTACTACTGCCGAAGGCCAACTGCCAACCCCACTTTGAATAAAAACAGCATCAATTCTTGGGTTTCGTAAGCGATCCAGCTGCTCAGATAATTCATATAACTGGGTGTAATATCCGGCGGTTATATATGATGGGGTTTTCAGGTAGCTTCCCCAGGCAGTATCCTGTATTAACAGGAAGTTGCTTTTTTCAGCATACTTTTTTGCTTCATCAACAGCCTGATCATAATTACCTGAGCTTACAATAACCGTTGCCCCTTCATCCTCGATAAATTTTATCCGGCTTTGGCTGGTATGATCGGGGACAAAAACAACTGCTCTAAGCTTGTTTTTCTTTGCTGTCCAAGCTATTGCCCTGCCATGATTACCATCAGTTGCTGTGCAAATGCCCTTTTTATCTGAACCAGAACCGAATATTTTCTTTACGGCATAAGAAGCACCGAGAATTTTAACGGCACTTGTCCCGAAACGCTGTCCCTCATCTTTGATTAAAATTTTCCCCAGACCCAATTTCTTCGCAAGGGTTGTTAATTCGATAACCGGAGAAGGTTCATATTCTGCTAATGTTGAATGGTAAAGAAACGGACTATCAAAATCATCTAGGATATCGATGATTTCCTTATCAAATTGAGGATTGTATATTTTTCTCTCATTGATCAAGTATCCGGCTGCTCCCATCACTTTATGTTTTGTTATCTAAAGTTAACAGGTTATTTGAAATATAGCAAGCAAAAACGCTTTTGCTTCGTGTTTAAAAATCAGAAAAAACAAAGCACAATGAGAACACGTCACGATAAGAAATAGTTTTGAAAAACTTAGTGAACTATCTTTAAATCCACCGTTGGTTCGTTGTATATGCTCGTGAATCTAATTCTTAATAAAAATAGCTACTGGTTCTTTAAACACCAGTACCTTTGTTCGCAGAGAGATTTTACTTCCTCGAGAATGTCATAAAATTTGAAAGAAATAGCTGTATATTTGATCAAAACAAAAATAATTTGCTTAAAGAGGTATGGTTTAACACTTTCAAAAATGAAAAATAAAGAGAATATTGAGTCTGTAATCTTGAAACAAGGGTTCTCCGACTTTAAATGGATAAATCCAGCAGATATTGTTGTTGCTCATTGGGTAAGGGTAAAATGCACCTTCGGATGCAGCGATTATGGATTAGGAACCTGTCCTCCAAATACTCCCCCGGTGAATGATTGTGATCAATTCTTTAAGGAATATACAAATGGAATAATAATAAAGCTACAAACCTTTGCTGATAAGAACTCTTATCCTTCATCATGGTCCAGGGAAGTGACCAGTAAGTTACTGGATATTGAGCGTGAATTATTTTTATCAGGCTTTCATAAAGTATTTTTACTGAACCAGACTTGCTGTACTTTGTGTAAAGAGTGTTCTGGAAACCGGAAAGATTGTAAGGATAAGAAAAACTCAAGACCTAGTCCGGAAAGCTTTGCTGTAG
>JAHEEB010000362.1 GCA_024640925.1 Bacteroidota bacterium
TCTTAATATAATGCTAAAAGATTTGGAATAATTACTCTGAACTCCTTTTACAGTTGTTTCAAAGCAAACAGATTTAAATCGGAACTAAAATTTAGTGGAAATTTTAAAATTGAAGGTACGACGGGTCAATTGGTTTGGAACAGCATGATCTTCGGCATATCCTTCATTATTCTCTACAGTACGGATATATTCGTAAGAACCATTATTTTGTGCATCGAGCAAATTTAAGATTTCACAGGTTATCCAGATATCGTTCAGTCCTATTTTCTTAGTCTTTTCTCGTTTTATAATCCTTGAAAAACCAACATCGACACGTCTGTATTGTCCTAATGAAAAGGTTTCGGAAGGACGGTTTGGTGTTGGGCCGGAATAGGAGAGGCCTGTTCCGTAATTTACCATAAGATATACTTTATAATTTGGATTCATAGGTAGATAATCCTGGAAGAATATGGAGAAAGTTAGAGTCTGATCTGTTGGTCTCCTATAATATTCAGGATAAATAACTTTACCAGAAAGCGTTGTATAAAAATCGTTATAGGTATTTTCTCGTGTACGAAGCAGTGAAACACTAAACCAGGATTCTGTTCCCGGAACAAATTCACCATAAATTCTGAAATCTAAACCTACAGCATAACCACGTGCATTGTATATAGGCATGTAAACCGATTGTACATTATCTACTTTATAGGGTATAATGTCATAAAGGTATTTGAAATAGGCTTCGGTTGTAAGTATAAACGGTCTGCCCCAGGCTTTATAGTGATAGTCAGCTCCTGCAACAAAATGTAAAGACTTTTGTGATTTTACCGATGGGTATATTTTACCGGTATAGTCTTTAAGCTCTTTATAAAATGGTGGTTGTCCATACAGACCAGTGGACAAGGTAAAAAGCCATTGGTGTTCCCAGTTTGGCTTAATGATAAGTGATGCGCGTGGAGATACTAACAGATTATTATTATAATTCCAGTAGTTCATTCTTATCCCCATGGTTAGACCAAACTCTGCATTTGAGGAATAAAACCTCCACATATTTTGAATATAGCTTTGAATTCGTTGAGATTCTAAATGATTTTTAGCCTGTATCAGATAGTCCATATTAATTTCGGAACTGGAAGTGGAATAAGGTGAGGAATATCCGGCTGAATCAATCAAACGCCATTCCTTAATATCATCGTAAATAGTCTCATATTGCCATTTTAGTCCCCATTTTGTAACGGATCGGTTATACAACCATGTTCCTTTGTGCTCAAAAGATAAAATGTTGGCATTTAAATAGTTCCTGGCATGTTCCAGGCTCTTTCCACTACCAATAACAACAGTGGTATCTCCTTTTTTTGAAGTTTTAGTAATTATGCCCATATAATATTCCGATAGAATATCATAGGTTATTGCTTCGTCTGTTTGAAAATATGAACCTATAAATTTTAGGTTAAGATTAGTTGTAGGATTGTGCGAAATGGATATTGCACCCATATATGAATCAAACTTATCTAATTCTTCACCCTCATAAAAAACATTAAATTGAAGTGTCTTTTGAATGGATCCAAACTTAGTGGTCCTTACATGAGGTTCCATCTCAAATCGGTTTAATGAATAATTTCCAAGAAATGAAATGGCTGTCTTTTTTGAGATATCGTAATTTATAAAAGTTTGAAAATCGCCAAACCGTGGAAAATAATCAGCTTTGGTATCAAGGGTGTTAAGCAGGTATTTTGTGGTTTTATACCTTAATCCGGTATTGTAGGTAAGTTTTTTATTTTTTGATGCTCCTGCAATATGAAGGTTAGTCCCAAGTAAACTCATAATAGCCGATCCCTCAAATTCACTGGGTTTTTTATACCTGATATCGAGCACAGAAGCCATTTTGTCGCCGTATTCTGCTTTAAACCCACCGGCTGAGAATTGAATAGAAGAAACCATATTCGGATTAACAAAGCTAAGACCTTCCTGCATTGCATTTTGAACTAAAAATGGTCTATGAATCTCAATATCATTGACATATACCAGGTTTTCTTCGAAGCTGCCACCACGAACTGAATATTGAGAACTAAGCTCGTTTCCACTGGCAACGCCAATCAGGGTCTTAACCAACGATTCTATATTCCCGCTTGGATTAGGCAACTGATCAATTGCCCTTATGTTAATTCTGGTAAGGTTATTTTCCCTGTCTCTCTCGGTAACAACAACTTCGGTAAGATTGCTAACTTCGGGGTGAAGTGTATAGTTGATAAAAATAGTATCGTTCGGTTTTGCCAAAACAGTATCATAAGTTGTTTTGAAGGTAACAAATGAAAATTCGAGATAAACCGGTTTATTTGCTTGAATTTTAATTAAAAAAGAACCATCAGCATTTGATACGGTTCCAAGTTTATATTCAGGGATATTAATATTTGCACCAACAAGGGGTTCATTTGATTCAGTAAAAATTTTTCCGGATAAAATTGCTGTTTGTGAAAAAGTGACGCTCGAAGCTAAAAAGCTTATAAATAACGCAATGTAACCCTTATAGTATTTGCTCATTCTTAAAAATCGATGAATATTTAGAACAAACTCAAAGAAGCTAAATAAATTGTGAAACAACAAATTATTTATTTTTAAAATCTCCGTTCTTCAATGCTTGTATGAATTTTTGCCATGCAAAAATATTAAATAACTGATAGGTTGGATAGGTTCCTGTAACAAAAGTCTGGTTATATTGTTTTTGCATGACATAATTAAAATTTTCTCCAGGATTAGCCGTATTCTCCATTATCAACTGTGTTTTTATCATGGCAATATTTCTGCGGGCACGTTCTAAATCATCTTCGGGAACTTTTAAATTAATAAAGGCTTGTTTAAATTCTTCGTAGTTTTTCCACGGATATATTTCAACAGCTGCGATCATAAAAGTATCGCGCTCCATTAGCACATCGCGGGTAAAAAATGGTTCTTTAAGATCATTTGGAATGGCAACTTTTGTATTCTTAAATCCTAAAACAGCAAAAATTATCGTATCCTTTTCATGAGTTATAAAAGAAAACTTACCTTCTTTATCTGTTAATCCACCTTTTTTACTATTCTTTATTATAATATGTGCGGAAGGTATGGGTTGAAGGAAATCATCAAAAACCCGGCCGGTATACTGAATAAGTCTATCTTCCTGTGCACTTATTATTACAACTGCAAATAAAGCAGTTAAAGATGTAATTACTTTTCTATAAATCACAATTTAGCATTTATCGGTGAATCGTTTTACCCGTTCTATTTAAGATTTCAAATATGTGAAAAAAAAAGTTTATTCGAGAAAATATGATGTTAAAAAGTTTTAACTTAATAAATAGAATAGAACCAGACAATGATTATTCAAAAGGAAATCAAATTACAGGGATACAAACGTGGTTTTCACCTTATTACAAATATGGTACTTCGTCCGTTTGGTGAATTGCCTGAAACAGGTATTTTAAATATTTTACTAAAACATACTTCTGCTGCCATTATTATAAATGAAAATGCAGATCCTGATGTGAGGGCAGATTTCGAAACTTTTATTAACCACCTTATTCCAGAAAATTATAGTCAATTCACCCATACTCTCGAAGGATCAGATGATATGCCGGCTCATATTAAATCTTCTGTTTTTGGACAAAGTCTTACTATACCAATAACAAATGGTCAGTTAAACCTTGGCACCTGGCAAGGTATTTACTTATGTGAATTTCGTAATTACGGTGGAGAGAGGGAACTTGTTTTAACTATTTATTATTAACTATACAAACTACTGTTGGATGTTCAGTAAAAAAGATCTAGACCTACTAGAGAAAAAACAAATAAGTATAGAAAAGGCTAACTGGCAAATAAATCAATTTATTAAAGGTATTATTCCCATAAAAATTATAAGGCCTGCTACTATTAACAATGGAATTAAGCGTATTAAGGATATCAAGTATTACATTGATATTTTTAACAATGCTTCTCTTTCAGTAACTAAGTTTATTCCCGCCTCGGGTGCTGCCAGTAGAATGTTTAAAGCTCTTTTTGAGTTCAGGGAAATGATTTCGCAAGATTCACAACCCGATATCAACTCATTTTCTGAGATTAAGGTCTTTTTTAAACATATTAAAAAGTTTGCTTTTTATAACTCATTAAATTCAATTTTGCAGGACCAGGGCGGAATTGAATATCTTATTAAAGCTCGAAAATATAAGATTGTTATTGATAAATTATTAGACACAAATGGTCTTGGGTATGGTGAATTACCTAAAGGAATTCTTACTTTTCACCGTTACAAGGAAGGGTATACCAGAACACCTTTTGAAGAGCACATGGCAGAGGGAGCAAAATATGCTAAATCTTCCAATAATTTTGTAAATCTGCATTTCACAATTTCTCCGGAACACAAGTCAGCTTTTGAGAAACTGGAAATACAGTGTATTAAAAACCTTTCTGACAAGTATAACGTAAAATTCGACATTACCTTTTCGATTCAAAAACCTTCAACCGACACTATGGCTGTAACTCCCGAAAACAAGCCCTTTTATGATAATGATGGGAATATTTTCTTTCGTCCCGGTGGCCATGGTGCACTCATCGAAAACCTTAACGAAATCGATAGTGATATAATCTATATTAAGAATATAGATAATGTAATACCCGAAGATAAGCTCGATACTACAATTAAGTATAAAAAGGCATTAGCTGGTTTACTTTACAAAACTCAACAAGATGTTTTTTCTCTCATCAGAAAACTTAAAAATTCTGCTAATAAAAACACAATAGAAGAAGCAAAATCATTTCTTACATCCATTTTTCAGCTACAGAATTGTTTTGAAACAGCCTTTAATGAGAAGGAAAATCTTGATTCGATTATAGATAGGTTGAACCGACCAATTCGGGTTTGTGGCATGGTTAAAAACCTTGGAGAACCTGGCGGTGGACCTTTTTTAACTAAAGATGAGAATGGATGCATTTCTCCTCAAATAATAGAATCTTCGCAAGTTGACGAGAATAATCCTGAACAACAAAAGCTCTTTCAGGGATCGACACATTTTAATCCGGTCGATATCGTTTGTGCAGTTCATAATTACGAGGGAAATAAGTTTGATTTGAACAAATTCATTGATTCAAATACATGTTTTATTTCTAAAAAATCAAAAAACGGAAGGGAACTAAAAGCACTTGAATTACCCGGACTTTGGAATGGAGCTATGGCAGGATGGAATACCATCTTCGTTGAAGTTCCTTCAGAAACTTTTAACCCTGTGAAAACCGTCAATGATCTTTTAAGAGAATCGCATCAGTACTAGTTTATTTAGAATTTCTGAAAATCAGTTTTTTAAAATACATTTTTAAACAGCCCACTATGAAAAAGAAACAATGGTTACTACTACTCGTTTTAATCTTTCTTCTACCTGCGGCAAAAGCTCAAGATGAAAAGTTTAAA
>JAHEEB010000363.1 GCA_024640925.1 Bacteroidota bacterium
TGGCATCCTTTGGAAAAAGAGGAATAATCTCTTCCAGGTTTTTATCATTTACAAATCCAAGTACGAAATGAAGTTTTCGGCATTTTATGGTGGCTATCTGGGCTAAAACTTCCTGCAATCCATCTTTGTTATGGGCAACATCACAAATGGTAAGGGGGCTTTTACCAATTTCCTGCCATCTTCCTTGCAAGCCGGTAGTCTTTTTTACGGTTTTTATTCCTGCAATAATAGCATCGTCAGGTACATTAATTACTTTTCTGGCAATATCCAGCGCTTTAAGGCAGGTTCTAATGTTTTTGTTTTGATAATTACCCAGCAAGTCTGTTTCTATCTCAAAGCCTTTCTTCTTTTTATCAGAAAAGCGAAAATTGAGTGTGTTGTTTGTTGTGCGGGTAACCGATTCATATCCATATTCCTGGTCGGCATAATAGATTGGAGATTCCATTAAACATGCACGGGCATTGAACACCTGCGAAGTAATTTCATGGGTTTCCCCAATCACAACCGGAATGGCAGGTTTAATAATACCTGCTTTTTCCTTTGCAATATCTTTTAATGTATTACCAAGCAATTGAGTATGATCAAATCCAATATTCGTAATGACCGAAACAATGGGCGAAATAACATTGGTTGTATCAAGTCTGCCTCCGAGTCCTGTTTCGATGATAGCAATATCAACCTTGTTTATCTTAAAATAACAAAAGGCCATGAATACGCTCATCTCAAAAAAAGATGGTTTTATTTTATCGAAAAAAGGCTTGTTGCGTTCGGTATATTTTTTTACAAATTCTTTGGAAATGGATATCCCATCAACCTTTATTCTTTCGCGGAAATCGAGTAAGTGTGGCGAAGTAAAAAGTCCTGTCTTGTATCCGGCGTGCTGAAATACCGAAGCCAACATGTGACTAACCGATCCTTTACCATTTGTACCTGCAACGTGTATGGTCTTGAAAGATTTATGCGATTGGCTTGCCAGTTTGTCCAGTTCGTAAGCATTTTCTAAATCTGCTTTGTAAGCACTCACACCAATCTGTTGGTACATTGGCAAGGCACTAAACAGGTATTGTAATATTTCTTCGTATGTCATAAAAAAGTAATTGAATACAGCAAGAACAGAATTCTCAGAAGGGCATAATTACCATTTTTCTTTGTGAATGCGATCTTTGAGAAATCTGTCGGGATTTCTGCGTGTCTCTGCAGGAAAACCGATAGATATAACAGCAAATGGAATAATATGTTCAGGGAGATTGAATATTTTGTGAAGTGCTTCAATCCTGTTTTTTCTTGGATAAATTCCTACCCAGCAAGCCCCCAGCCCCAGTCCATGAGCAGCCAGTAGCATATTTTGAGTAGCATTGGAGCAGTCGACAGGTCCGTAACCCTCGTCATGCTGAAGTTTTGTGTCGAAACATATTAATATTGCGGCACTGGCTCCTTTTAGCATCTGGGCGTGCTGATGAGCTTCAATAATAGCTTCCCTGGTTTTCATATCTTTAAAAATAATGAAATGCCAGGGTTGTGTGTTTACGGCAGATGGAGCATACATGCCGGCTTCAATTATTTTTTCGAGCTGCTGGTCCGAAACAACATCGTTCGTGTATTTTCTGATACTTCTGCGGTTGAGAAGAGCTTCAAATATTTCCATTTGTAGTTTGTTTTTAAATTAAATTTAATCTTCAAAATTATAAGAAATAAAATTCTTATATTTAATTCGATCACTTTTTAGATGGGCCTAAAAAAAGGAGAGGCAGGAGGAACGATTTTAATTTAAAGGATTTGAGGTTATGGCACGAAAGAATGTAAAACTATTTGTTCTTGATACGAATGTATTGTTGCATGATTATAAGTGTATCTATAATTTTCAGGAAAATGACATAGTTATTCCTATTCCTGTACTGGAAGAATTAGATAAGTTTAAAAAGGGCAATGACATTATTAATTTCCATGCAAGGGAGTTTACCCGTGAACTTGACAAACTATCTGGCGACGGGCTTTTTAACGGAGGTGTCTCACTTGGTAAGAAACTCGGACACCTTAGTATTGAAACAGGTAAACCATTATCAAAGAAAATGCAGGAATCGTTTCCCGAGAATACTCCTGATCATAGAATACTGTCTATTGCAGAATATGTTACTTTAAAAAACAAGGACACACAGGTCACCCTGGTTACAAAGGATATAAACCTTCGAATGAAAGCCAAATCAATTGGTGTGATGGCTGCCGACTATGAGAGCGACAAAGTACAGAATATTGATGAGATTTATAAAGGGATTTCGTCACTGGACAACATAGAGGATAGTGTTATTACCCAGGTTTATGAGGAGACAGAAGGAATTCCGGAAAAGAAAATAAAGACCAAAATAGCCCCCAAACCTAACCAGTATTATATTCTGAAAGGTAGCCGATCGAGTGCCCTGGTTTATTATAATCCTTTTCAGAAGGTTTATAACAGGGTATTAAAACAAAAAATATATGGAATAGAACCCAGAAATGCGGAACAAACATTTGCTTTCGATTCACTGCTTCGCGACGAGATTCAATTGGTCACAATAACAGGGAAAGCCGGAACAGGCAAGACTCTCTTAGCCCTTGCCGCTGCTATTTCTCAGCGCCAGAAATTCCAGCAGATATTTCTTGCCCGGCCTATTGTACCTTTATCGAATCGCGATATGGGATTCCTGCCTGGCGATGTTAAAGAAAAAATTGGCCCATATATGCAGCCACTTTTCGATAATCTGGATGTGATAAAAAATAAATTTAGTCCAACCAGCAAGGATTTTCAGAAAATTGAAGAAATGCAAAAGCAGGAAAAACTAATCATTACACCGCTTGCATATATTCGTGGACGGAGCCTGTCGAATGTGTTCTTTATTGTCGATGAGGCACAGAATCTCACTCCCCACGAAATAAAGACAATTATTACCCGTGCAGGAGAGGGGACCAAAATGGTATTTACCGGCGATATCGAACAAATTGATTCACCATATCTTGATATGAAATCAAATGGATTGTCTTATTTAACTGATAAAATGCTCGGACAGGATATCTTTGCCCATATTAACCTGATTAAGGGTGAAAGGAGTTACCTGGCCGAACTTGCGAGTAACCTGCTATAAAAACAAATACGATGGAAACAGAACGGGTACTTTTTATTGTGCGTCATGCTAAGTCCAGTTGGGATTATGAAAATGTCTCTGATGTTGACAGGCCTTTAAAACTAAAAGGAATTCGTGATGCTTATGAAATTGCCCGTCAGGTAAAACTGGAAAGGGTATTACCAACTTTGCTTATATCAAGTCCTGCCATCAGGGCTCTTCACACAGCAAACATTTTTTTAAGGGTTTTCGAGCAAAAATTTAATCAGCTTGTAATAGATGAACGCTTGTATGGGAGTGGGGTAGGAGTAATAAAAAAAGTAATTGGTGAACAAGATACCAAACACAATCGTTTGATGATTTTCGGGCATAATCCGGATTTTTCAGAACTTGCATCTGTTCTTGCTGGTAAAACATATATCGATCTGCCAACATGCGGATTGTGTAAAATTATATTTAATTCAAGTGATTGGAAATCAATTTGTTCCTCTAGTGTTGTTAAGGCTACCTATGGTTACCCGGTACACGATACACTGGAATAAATCATTCAATCTTACAAATTCAGCCTGGGTATGTCAAGACCACAAAAAATTATTAATAGGGAACTAAGTTGGCTATCATTTAACCACAGAGTGTTGCAGGAAGCAATGGATCCCATTGTACCTGCACTGGAACGGATCAGGTTTTTGGGGATATTTTCAAATAACCTCGACGAATTTTTTAAGGTTAGGGTAGCCACCATTAAGCGTATGATTGATATCCAGGACGGAAGTCAACGTGTTGAGGGTATCAAACCAGAGAAGTTAATGGTTCGGATACAAAAAAAAGTACTTATTCTTCAAAATAAATTTGAAACTGCCTTTCAAAAAATAGTGGCAGAACTCGAAAAGCATCACATATTTATTGTTAACGAGAAAGAATTAAATCCTCAACAGGAACTTTTTGTGAGGCAATATTTTAAAGAGAAGGTAATGCCGGTTATGTCTCCAATAATGCTTCACAACGTCGAAAACTTCCCTTACATGAAGGACAGACTTATTTACCTGGCAATTAAGCTTTCAAATTCAAATAAATCGATCAAGGATGAATATGCATTAATGGAGATTCCTACTGATAATTTGCCCAGGTTCATCGAACTTCCTTCCGATTTTAATCGTAAGTTTATTATTCTGCTCGAGGATATTATTCGTTTTTCACTCGAAGATGTATTTTCTATCTTTGATTTCGACACTTTTGAAGCCTGGACAATTAAGCTAACACGAGATGCAGAGCTTGATGTCGATAATGATTTATCGCAAAGTTTTCTTGAGAAAATTTCAAAAGGAGTGCTGGGTAGAAAGACAGGCCAGCCGGTGCGTTTTGTTTTCGATAATAGTATAGCTAAGGATCTTTTGGATTTTATTATTGATAAATTAGGACTGGAAGCAGAAAATAACCTTATTGCCGGAGGAAGATACCATAATTTCAAAGACTTTATGAATTTTCCAAGGATTGGACCACCGGAACTGGAATATGAGAAATTGCCACCTCTTATGCATCCATTTGTGGTGAATCAAAAAAGTATACTGGCTTTAATGAAACAGCGCGATTTTATGCTTCATTTGCCATATCACGATTTTAATATTTTTATTTCCATGTTGCAGGAAGCTGCAATTGATCCGAAAGTTACCTCCATTTCTATTACAATTTACAGGGTTGGCAAGAATTCAAAAGTTGTTAACACACTGATTAATGCCTGCCTGAATGGGAAAAAGGTAAATGTTGTTATAGAACTGCAGGCCCGTTTCGATGAGGAAGTTAATATTTCATGGTCGCGGAAACTTGAAGAGGCTGGCGCTAATGTAGCATTCGGTATTCCAGGACTAAAGGTGCATGCAAAGCTTGTGCTCATTACACGTAAAGAAGAAAGAAGGCTGGTGCATTATTCCTGTGTGAGTACGGGTAATTTTCACGAGGGTAATGCAGCTGTTTATTCTGATTTATTCCTTTTTACCTCCGATAAACGCATTACAACAGATGTAAAAAAAGTTTTTGAGTTTTTTGCTCAAACATACAGGAATCAGAAATATAGTCACCTGGTAGTTTCCCCTTTGTTTCTCCGAAGAAAGTTCTATCGACTTATAGATAACGAAATTGTCAATGCCAAAGCTGGTCGCAAGGCATGCATTATATTAAAAATCAATAACCTTGTCGATAACGATATTATCGAAAAATTATATGCTGCAAATAATGCCGGAGTTAAAATAACAATCAATGTACGAGGTGTGTGTTCTCTGATACCTGGAATACCTGGAATGAGCGAAAATATTAGGGCTATAA
>JAHEEB010000364.1 GCA_024640925.1 Bacteroidota bacterium
ATTATAAAAAGATACGAAGAAAAAAGGCTGGAATTTAAATGGATCAAACCCATTGACATTTAATCCTAGACCTAACAACGTGTTACATCTTCAACGTTTAGCAACAAGCCAAAAAAAAACTCCGATGACAATTTATCGGTTGATTTAAAAGACAAAAAATAAATACGCCAACGCACAAAAGCAGAGTATGGCAGCCCATCCCTGCAACCGTCCCTTCGCTGCCATACACTGCTTTTCTTGCCCCCCGCCTGCTCCGTAGGTAGGTTTGTGCGAACTTGATAAGATTAGAAGATATTTATCAGCAAAAACTATTAAATTTGGAAGAACTAAAAAAATCGTTTTTACAAAAAGCTTTTAACGGAAAACTGTAAAATGGAAGAAAATACATTTATAAAAGCCTTTGGAATTAGCTATGCTGGAACACTCCCTAAAATCAGGAAGTCCGCCGAACCATTGCAGCCTATTTTCAAAGCTTTTACAAATTCATTGGAGGCCATTAGTTTATTACAAAACAAGTCCGATAACGGTCAAATAACAATTAAGCTTAAATTAAAAAGCACACTGTTTTCAAAAGAACAGAAAAGCCATGATTTTGAGGAAATTATAATAGAAACCAATCAACAAATAAGTTATGGATAGTACTTTCCAAATAATATCAGCAGATTGGTTCGAAGCCTACCAACAACAATTAAATATTGATGTTGAAAAAGCCATGCTCGAAATTACTCAAACCGAATTAACATCGCATAGTTTTACATTTTATACTTCTGTTGCTGTTATTTCATCTTCCCGCATTGAGGGCGAAACTATGGAGGTTGATAGTTATGTAAAACACAAAATGCAGGATATTGAGTATTTGCCTGAATTGGTGCAGAAACCAAACGATTTGTATGAAGCTTACTTGTTTGCTCAAAACAAAGAATTAACCGAAACCAATTTTTTGGAAGCTCACGCCATACTTTCTACCCATTTATTACCCGAAAAATGGCGTGGTAAAATTCGACAAGGCGAAATGCTTGTACTCGATCACAACACCGGACGAATACAATACGAAGCATCCCCGGCAAGCATTGTTAGTAAAGAATTTTCAAAGTTATGGCACGATATTAAGCAATTAATAAACAAAAAACTTACTGTTGAAGAAGTATTTTATTATGCTTCGTTTATACACGTTGTGTTTGTAAACATCCATCCTTTTAACGATGGAAACGGACGTGCAGCTCGATTATTGGAAAAATGGTTTTTAGCTGAAAAACTTGGACAAAATGCCTGGTATGTTCAATCCGAAAAATATTATTATGCAAACATCAATAATTATTACAAAAATTTAGCTTGCATCGGCATGTTTTACGAACAGGTTGATTATTCTAAAATGGATTTGTTTTTGCAAATGTTGCCTCAGTCGTTAATTGCAAATAATCCATAGCAAAATCGTTCCCGGCCTTATCTTTGCAGGCTTCTGTTAGGTTCCTTGGTTTTAATACCTGTCAATTGTTTGCATACGTTTCTTTTTCCCTTGCGGTGTTTGCCAGTGGCTTTAACAGTATGTCAATCCAGTAGGCATAGCTGCTGTTTAATGTTCCGTTCTTCATTGCTTGGTGAGACCTCTGTGGTATCTATTCACAGCTCGTAGCCTTCAACTACTATGGAATCTGCTGACTTCTCAAACAATAGCCCGTAAAGTTCGAGACCTCTGGTAATAGCTTTTTACTCACCTTTTTTTATTTTTAAAGGCGTTCGTGAGATCACTTCGCTATGTTCTTTCCTCCAATACCTGCGGTATTTACTATAAGATGATCTTGAAATGCGGACGTTACAATGATGCGCTTGCTTATCATCTTATAGCCTCATATACCGTTTGCTCATGATTAGTTTATTTTTTGATGATATTCGCGATTTTCGCTATGCTCCAATTCTGTTCACCAGTATCGGATTTTATTCATTCTGATAATTAATTTTAATGGAATTCATGAGGGCTTCGCCGTTCTGGACATTACCCTAGTGTACAAAGGATTTTACTCGCTAACGCTGGTAAGTAAAAATACACACGTTGTTTTCTCTTTTGTAAAGTTTATTTGTATTTTTAAACTTTTTATAGAGCTTACGACGGGTGCGCGCTGCTCATGCAGGGCGTACACACGCGATATAGTTTATTGCCAGTGCCGTGCAGGTTTCAGGGTTTTAGCTCTTATTAAAGTACAGTGTAACTTGATAAGGAAGTGCTTCGAAATCGGCAACTAACCATAGCGCCATTGATATGAACACAGATTTAATAAAAAAGTCGATCAATTCAATTGTTTCGCTCAATGATATCGAATGGAATCAGTTATTCGAATTGATTGAAGTAAAAATTCTCAGGAAAAACAACTGTTTTTTAACTGAAGGACAAATTTGTAGTTCTCTTGCTTTTGTTAACAGGGGGGCCTTGGTATATTACAAGTTACTGGATACGGGAAAAGAAACAACAACTGATTTTGCGTTTACCGGCGATTGGGTTACCGATAACCAAAGCCGGTTAAATAATTCGCCATCGCTTATTAACATTAAAGCAATTGAAGAAAGCGAATTGCTTATTCTTTCAAGCGAAAACCTTAATAAATGTTATGTACGGATACCCAAACTGGAAAAGGTAGGCCGCATTTTAATTGAAAGTGCTTTTGTGAAAATTGCCCGGCAAAGTATTGACTTACAAACCCTGTCAGCCGGTCAACGGTACGAAAAGCTGCTTCATGAGTACCCCGAAATATTTCAAAAGATACCTCTATACCATATTGCCAATTACCTTGGAATAGCTCCAAAATCGCTAAGCCGAATACGAAAAGCATAATTTTAAAAAATTCAGGAATTTGGTAACATATGCGGAGTAAAAAAGACATTTAACTTCTGAATTTTGTCCATTATTAAATTCAGAAATATGAAAAAGTATTCAATTATCATTTTAGTTTTCTTTTTAACAACCATTGGAGTAATAGCACAAACCGACTCTGCAGGTGGAACTTTTTGGAAACCGGAACCCCGCAACTACAATGTAAAACAAGCTTTGGAATTCGAAAGTCTTGTTCCAATGTTTATTACGGGTGGTTTTCATCTTGGTGCCTGTTACCGTTATGAGAAATTCAGAGTAAGAGTGAGTGTTATTAATGGAGGCACTTATGATGCAGAGTCTGCCGGATTAAAGAATTCATCTGCCGATTTTAAAAGGTATTATAAAACATCGCCCGGAATCTTTTTTGGCTATAATATCTGGAAAAACCTCGAAACGTATACATACCTGGAGTTACATACTTTTGAAATTGAACAGAAAAGTACAGGATATAAAAAAGACATTCACAGTACCGATGTTGGTGGTGGTATAAGTTATCAGTTTTTTATCGGTCGAAGTTTTTATATTCAGCCGGGCTTTCATGTTTATCTTCGGGGCGACAACAGCTTGAATTTTGGCAACCAGCTTTACAACATTCCAAATGTTGATTTTTCGCCGGTTTTACGTTTAGGGTTCAGGTATTGGAGGAAATATTAATACAAACCATCATTTTTTTACAAAATGCTGTTAACAATTTCTAATTTGGGGTTAACTCGTTACGACTTGCAGGCTGTAAGCAATAGAAAAAATGAAATTTCTATTGCTTAATCCGGGGTTTATGAATTGCGGAATATCGCTCACAATTCGGTATTTATAAGGCAAAGAAGATAATAATAACGAAAAAAAGAGCCGATTAGCTGATTTTCTATAAATTTGCCAAATCTTTCAAACGGGATTTATATGGCACATATTTTTGATGATATATCAAGAACTTTTAATGAATACTTATTAATACCGGGATTAACATCAAAGGAATGTGTTCCTGACAGAATAAGTTTAACAACCCCACTGGTTAAATATTTAAAGGGACAGTATCCCGAAATGGTTTTAAATACACCATTTGTATCGGCAATTATGCAATCGGTATCGGACGATCATATGGCTATTGCTTTATCAAGAAATGGTGGACTTTCATTTATTTATGGTTCTCAATCTATAGAGAATCAGACTGAAATGGTAAGGAAAGTAAAAAAATATAAAGCCGGATTTGTAATTAGTGATGCCAATTTAACTCCCGAACATACGCTAAAAGATGTTGTTGCATTAAAGGAACTAACTGGTTTTTCCACAATAGGAATTACCGATGATGGTACCTTTAATGGTAAACTACTTGGCATGGTAACAAGCAGAGATTACCGTCCGAGCAGAGACAGCTTAGAAAAAAAGGTTAAAGATTTTATGACCCCGTTTTCCAAACTGGTAACAGGGAAATATGGAATTTCGTTAGATGAAGCAAATGATATTATCTGGGATAATAAAATAAACGCTCTTCCGATTATTGATGATCGGCAGAATTTGAAATATTTCGTTTTTAGAAAAGACTATGACAGTCACAAAAATAATCCCAATGAGTTGCTCGATACCCGCAAGAGATTTATGGTTGGAGCAGGTGTGAATACAAGGGATTATACGGAACGTATTCCAAAACTGGTTGATGCAGGTGTTGATATTTTATGCATTGATTCATCGGATGGATTTTCGGAATGGCAAAGTGAAACCATTAAGTTTGTCAGGGATAATTATGGCGACACAATGAAAATTGGAGCCGGAAATATTGTTGACAAGGATGGATTCCGATATTTAGCAGATGCAGGCGCAGATTTCATAAAGGTTGGAATTGGTGGAGGCTCTATTTGCATAACTAGAGAACAAAAAGGTATCGGGAGAGGACAGGCTACAGCTTTAATTGAAGTTGCCAAGGCCAGGGACGAATATTTTGAAAAGAAAGGTGTTTATATCCCTATTTGTTCCGATGGTGGTATTGTTCAGGATTACCATATGGTACTTGCTCTGGCAATGGGTGCCGATTTTCTTATGATGGGGAGATATTTTGCCCGTTTTGATGAGAGTCCGACCAAGAAACTGATGGTAGGTGGATCTTATGTGAAAGAGTACTGGGGAGAAGGTTCTAACCGAGCAAGAAACTGGCAGAGATATGATATGGGAGGAAATAGTAACCTTAAATTTGAGGAAGGTGTTGATAGTTATGTTCCTTACGCCGGTAAGCTCAAAGATAATCTGGAAATAACATTAGGTAAAATTAAATCAACAATGTGTAGTTGTGGTGCGCTATCCATCTCAGAATTAAAACAAATAGCAAAAATAACACTGGTATCTTCAACCAGTATTATTGAAGGTGGAGCGCATGATGTTATATTAAAGGAAACGAATACTTAATAGAGTGATCTGTGAACAGTGATCAGTAAACAGTGAAGAGTGATCGGTTAAAACCAGAATCCGATATTGGCTGCAAAAGATGGTAGACTATACCAGTCGGAATAACCTAGTGTGAGGTCTATTGGGCCAATTA
>JAHEEB010001122.1 GCA_024640925.1 Bacteroidota bacterium
TTAAAATGGTAAAGTCATTGTATAAAGGTTTAAAAATACCTGCAGAGATTCTGTTAGCATGATTGACAAAAAATCAACGCACTACAACAAATAAGGGATTACCTGTAATTGAGGTGTGTTTTTGATTATACTCCTAGTAAGTCTAACTTTTGTGAAATGAAATAAGTTTGGAGACAACATTTTTTTATAAGACAACATCTATCATATCTTGTTATTTTGGCTTCCCATCATTTCTTTTCACCTGACTCGTAATGACGGTAAGGGAGTCATTATCATACCTTGTCTGTAGTGTGCTCCAACACAGTCATTACGAGGTGAATGTCTGAATTATAAATTTTACAAAAACTTTATCTCCGAAGTAACCGGAACGAAGTGGACCCCTGCCAATCTGTTTATTCTTTGCTGGAATTATATAATTGGATGTTAAAAAAAATTGCCTTAACTTTTAATACCTGTTCTAATAAAACCTAACGTTCTATGTTCATAACATAAGGTTTAGGTTTTAAATTTATTTTTACATAATAATTAAATTACATCATAAAATGATGTAACCATAATTGCAGTTTGAAGTATAAACAATAATTAATAATATATCTTATATGAAAAAAATTCTACTTATTACCTTTAGTTGCTTGCTCTTCATCATGCATCTTGACGCTCAGCCGGGCAGCTCTACCGAACCTTTAACAGCAGTTGAAGGAACAAACATCTCTTTTTACAATACAACATATGAATTGTACTACCAATATGTGATGCCATGTAATGGCCTTCTTACCTTTACTGCCCAGTCAGTTAATTATCTTTGGATGGAAATATATATTAAAAATGGTTCCTGGTTGCAGAGTGTTAGTCTCAATGGTTCTAACTCTACTTCTGTTTCAGCTTCAAAAAATGATACTTTATTAATCCGTACCAATTCTTCAGCTCCGCTTGCTGTCTGGTCAATTTCGGTTAGTACAGAAATACCAGAAGGTTTGACTGTAGAAAAACCTTTTCAGGCAAGTTTAGGCTTAAATCATTCCGACAATTCCAAAGGAAATCAATGGTTTGAATATACTCCTGAGAAAGACGGACTACTTGAGTTATCGACTTGCGGGTTAACTAACTACGACACTTATGTTGTTCTCTACGATGGAATTAATAATGAGGTTGGTCGAAATGACCAATATTGCAATGGGCAGTCCTATCTCTCTTATAAAGTTTATACCGGCAGGACTTATTTTATTAAATGGTCAAACCTCTACACAAGTTCTTCTTATGATTGGAATCTTTCAATAGGTGAATTGGCAAAAGAAACCGATATTAAGTACTTTGACCTGATAGAAACAGAAAATTATAATTCAATCCTCAGTCGGGAACCGGAAATCGATGCTACGAATCACAAAGTTACAGCTTATGCTTCAAAGAACTCAGATTTAAGTAATACGGTTATGACTATTTTCGGTACTTCGAATGGAGCAACCATATCGTATAATGGTAATTTTCTAAATAAAAGGTATTGGAATAACAAAATCAGTTTTTACAATTATGAAATTTTTAACAATACAACCAAAACCTATTCTATTATAGCGCAAGATGGAGAAAATAGCCAGAATTGGGATATTTCCGTATATAATGAGTCTGAATTATCGGATGAGAATAGCTTTACAAGCTATATCGTATCGGGAGATACCGGTTTAATTGACGAGACCAATCATATTGTTTATGTGAATGTATATGGTACTGATTTAACTTCGTTATATTCAACTTTTACTGCTTCTAAATTTTCTTCCATTTCCAGAGATACATTAACATATGAATCATCGGAATATTATTACCTCGATTATACCGACACAATCCATTTTAACATCGTCTCGGAAAGTGGAATTAGCCAGGAATGGAGGGTAATTCCTATACAAGGACCAGGACAAAGTTGTGAAGATCCAATTGTTGCAACATATGGAACTACTTATGGAAATGGCCAGTATTACCAAATATTTTCTTTCACATCATCTGACTCGGGGTTAGTTTCATTCAAAACTACTGACAATG
>JAHEEB010000365.1:0-4343 GCA_024640925.1 Bacteroidota bacterium
GTTTTTTACCAGATGAAATATAATCTAAAATCATTTGTTCCAGACTTCCCGGACCAATTGTTATGTTTTTGGGATTATATATGCTTATAGTTCTCATCTTCAGTAATCATTAGCATGAATTTCTAATCATAAGTTCAGTTTTCAGAATCATGCTGGAAGTTGGTCTGCCCGGGTTATTAATCCTTGAGATCAATTGTTCCGCAGCACACTTGCCTATTTCATAGGCAGGTTGTCTTACGGCTGTTAATGGCGGATTTAATGAAATAGACCAGTACATATCGTCGAAACCTATAATAGCAACCTCACCGGGAATTTTTAACCCTTTTTTATGTATGGTTTCCAGCGCCCCAAGTGTGATTAGGTTATTTCCGGCGAAAATAGCATCGGGAGGATTGGGCAATTCAAGCAGTTCAGCGCAGAGTCTGACACCACTGTCATGTCTTGAGTCGCCATATTTAATCAATTCAGTAAAAACAGAAAGCTTATTTGCTTCCAAAGCATCACGGAAACCTAATTCACGATCACGGCTTGACGGTAATTTAGGTATACCGGAGATGTAAGCTATTCGCTTATAGCCTTTCTTTGCCAGATAATCCACTGCAGTAAAAGCACCTTTGCGGTTTTCTACCAGCACAACATCCACATCCACATCTACAAGTCCACGATCAACGCAAACAATCGGCAATCCTGCCTTTACAAGGTTTGTGACTTTCTGGTCATGCTCATGAGTGGGGGCAGCAATTAATCCATCAATAGATTCCGATTGAAGGATATCGAGATAGAGTTTTTCTTTGTTTTCATCCTGTGCAAAATTGCACATGATGAGTGCATATTTGTTTTTATAGGCTACATCTTCAATGCCTCTCAACACTTCAACGTAAAAAGGGTTTTGAATGTCGGGTATGAGAACACCAAGTAAACTACCTGATGAACTCCTGTTCCGCAAGCGTTTTGCAACCCTGTTGGGAGTGTATTTCAGATCCTTGATGATTTTCTCGATCTTTATGCGGGTTTCAGGGTTTACATTCGGACTATTGTTGATGACTCTTGAAACTGTGGCAATAGAGACTCCGGCCTTTTCAGCGACTTTTTTTAAGCTAATATTTTTGTAAACGTTTTCAGTTGTCATTTACCACATTATTAGGTAGTTAAAAGTTTACTTTATAAATTATTTATGTAAACGTTTTTATTGCAATATTAAATTTATTCACATAGATTTGCAAATATTTTCAAAGGAAAGTTTTTAAATTAACAAAATATTTTGGAAATGTTCCAAATTCAAAAAGCTATTAATTAATGTTTTAATATATAATCTCTATGAAATCAACCCAGT
Organism: Bacteroidota bacterium; assembly: GCA_024640925.1. Taxonomy (GTDB): domain Bacteria; phylum Bacteroidota; class Bacteroidia; order Bacteroidales; family UBA10428; genus UBA10428. Next base: position 1,334 of record JAHEEB010000365.1, read on the forward strand.
TATCCTTTCTGCGATTTTTAATCCTTTTGTCTTTTTTGTTGGTATGTTTTGTAAGTAATACATACTCTGCACCTTGTGAAATATACAACGTAACCAATTTCCAAATTAAGAATGATGGAAGCGAACTTTCTACCACAAAAATTAATTCGCTTATCCAGCAAGCTGTTATTAAAGGTGGTGGAACAATCTACTTTCCTGCCGGAGAATATCTTACAGGACCAATCAGGCTCGAAAGCAACATAACCATTCATATCGAATCGGGAGCTGTTATTAAATTCTCCGATAATTTCGACGACTATCTTCCCATGGTAAAATCGCGCTGGGAAGGTGTAGATATTATGAACTTTTCACCGCTTTTTTATGCCTATGAAGCTGAGAATATCACCATCACAGGCAGAGGCACTATTGATGGCCAGGGCAAAAAATGGTGGGACTATAGCAACAAGTTATCAGGAGAATCAAAAGATTTTAAATCGAAGTGGCAAACACTTTTTCTTGAACAAAATAAAGGTATGCTTATGCCCAACGATACTCATGCCTTTGTAAGGGGTTTTTGTCGTCCGCCCTTTATTCAACCTATGTTTTGTAAAAATGTAAGAATTGAAGGAATAAAAATAATTAACTCACCATTTTGGACTGTCAATCCGGAGTTTTGTGAAAACGTTACCATAACCGGGGTTACTATTGAAAACCCTATATCGCCAAATACAGATGGCATAAATCCTGAATCATGCAAAAATGTTCATATTTCCGATTGCCACATTAGTGTTGGTGATGATTGCATTACCATTAAATCAGGGAGGGATGAACCAGGCAGAAAAATGGCGGCACCTGCCGAAAATTATACCATTACAAATTGCACAATGCTGTCCGGTCATGGGGGAGTCGTTATTGGAAGTGAAATGTCTGGCGGGGTTAGAAATATTGTTATATCCAATTGCGTTTTTGATGGTACGGATCGTGGAATTCGTATTAAGTCTACTCGTGGAAGGGGCGGTGTTGTGGAAAGAATAAGCGTAAGCAATATTGTTGTTAGAAACTTAAAAAAAGAAGCTATAACCTTAAACCTTGTTTATACAAAAACTGAGCAGGAACCCGTTTCCGAACGTACTCCTGTTTATGGTGATATTCATATAAGCAACCTTTCCGGCGATGCCAGTCAGGCAATTACAATAATTGGTCTGGATGAAATGCCTGTTGACAACATATCCTTTTCAGATATTAACCTTGTATCAAACTCGGGAATATTTGTTAATAATGCATCGAACATCAGTTTTCATCATGTATCTGTTAAGAACAAGGTTGGGTCTGCCCTTAGCATTGAAAAAAGTAAGAATATTGAAATAGATGGTTTTAAAAGTCCTTCACCTGTAAGTGGAGAACCGGTTGTGCTTTTAAATAATGTGAAGGAGGCTTTTATTCATAGTTGTTTTCAGACCGAACCAGCTGAATTATTTATAAAACTTAAAGGTGAAGATACGGAAGATATTGCCCTTGGCCAGAATAATCGGATTTCTGCCAAAAAAATTATAGAGTCTTCCGGTGAAGTATCGGTAAATGCCTTAATTGAATTGAAATAAAAAAAAACTAACGTATCGAGAAATGGAACGTACCAGAATTATAATGCTGTTTGCATTTTTGTCTCTGTCTTTACCGGGTTTATTCGCCCAGGAAACCCAAGTTTTCTACCTCTCCGGAACAGGATCGGATAAAACCGTTGATTGGGAGTTTTTTTGTACCGAAGGAAGGAATTCAGGTAAGTGGACTACTATCCCTGTTCCTTCGAACTGGGAACAATTTGGATTCGGGAAATACAATTACGGTCAGGATAAAGATACAGCGAAGGGCAGGGAAAAAGGTTTGTACAAATATACCTTTAATGCACCTGCTCTGTGGAAAGGTAAATCGATAAATATTGTATTTGAAGGATCGATGACCGATACCGAGGTAAAGATAAATGGTAAATTGGCCGGCACGATTCACCAGGGAGCTTTTTATCGCTTTAAATATGATATCTCTAAGCTTCTTAAATATGGTCAGACGAATTTGTTGGAAGTAACGGTATCCAAACATTCAGCGAATGAATCTATTAATAATGCTGAACGCGAAGGCGATTTCTGGATTTTTGGCGGGATTTTTCGCCCGGTTTATTTGGAAATATTGCCTTCAACCCACATTACGAATATAAAGCTCGATGCCAAAGCAAATGGTCAGTTTCAGGCATTCGTGTTTTTAAAAAATATGAGCAAAGCTTATGAACTTTCGGGACAAATAAAAACAATCTCCGGAGAGAATGTTGGTAAGGAGTTCAGAGCAACTGTTCAAAAAAACGGAGCTGAAACAACCCTGAATACAGCCATTGAATCACCAGCATTGTGGTCCCCCGAGTTTCCAACTATGTATAAAGTTGAAATAAAATTACTTGAAAACGGGAAACCAATTCATGTTATTGAAGAGAACTTCGGTTTCAGAACTGTTGAACTGAGGGAAAGAGATGGCATTTATCTGAATGGCCAAAAGATTAAGTTTAAAGGAGTAAACAGGCATTCATTCCGTCCTGAAACTGGCAGGGCTATGAACAAAAAGCAATGCATTGAGGATGTTGAGCTGATTAAGGATATGAACATGAATGCGGTACGAAATGCTCATTATCCTGCCGATGAATACTTCCTGGATGCGTGCGATTCGTTGGGACTTCTTGTAATGGATGAACTCACCGGTTGGCATGGTATGTATGATACGGAAACAGGCACCAGATTAGTCGTAGAAATGCTGGAAAGTAACCATAACCACCCGGGCATAATTATTTGGGCAAATGGGAATGAAGGAGGTCATAATTTCGATCTCGATCCTGTTTTCGATAACCATGATGTTCAAAAGCGTCCGGTATGTCATCCTTGGGAAACATTCAGGGGAATGGATACCCAGCATTACATAAATTACGATTATGGCAATAGCACCCATTTCCACGGACACGATATTGTTTTTCCGACGGAATTTTTACACGGAT
>JAHEEB010000365.1:4353-5385 GCA_024640925.1 Bacteroidota bacterium
ATTGGGAATATATGTGGAATTTACCTCTGTCTGCTGGCGGTTTCCTTTGGGATTTCGCAGATGCCGGGATTGTTCGTACGGATAAAAACGGAGAAATTGATACTGACGGGAACCATGGAGCCGACGGAATATTAGGACCTCACCATGAAAAGGAAGGAAGTTATTATACAATCAAAGAAGTATGGTCGCCCGTTTTCTTTGAACACAGAGAAATAACATCTGCATTCGACGGGACTTTCCGTATTGAAAACAGATATATGTTTACCAATACAAATCAGTGTAAATTTGAATATACTTTAGCCGGATTTCCCAAACCGGACGGAACAGAAGAGCCAAAGACTATAAGTGGGGTTATTGATGCTCCAACCATCAATCCCTGTGAAAAGGGCATTCTTTCGTTGAAACTCCCTGAAAATTGGAATTCTTATGATGTTTTGTACATAAAAGCCACGAATCCTTATGGAAAGGAACTTTTTACCTGGAGCTGGCCGATTAGCCTGCCTTCGAAGGTTGCCAAACAGGTTGTAAAGCTTGATGGAAAAAAACCACAGATTTTACCTTCGGCAGATACCTTATTGGTTATGGAAGCCAATGGAAATATATTTACTTTAAATAAAAATACCGGGTTGTTAAGTGAGGTAAAAAATACCAGGGGAATTATACCTTTTAACAATGGCCCTGTTCTTTGCGATGGAACCTTTGATTTCAAAAGTCTTGAGACCAGTTTTGAAGGAGACAACCTTGTTGTTAAATATGTTCTCGGCGAGAAAAGTAGTTATAAAGAAATGAAATGGATTATTTATCCATCGGGCTGGATATCGCTTAAACTTGCTTACCGGCCATCGGATTATGAGTTCGATATGCTTGGAATAAGCTTTTCATATCCCGAAAATATGGTAACAGGTGTAAAATGGTTGGGCGATGGACCATACCGGGTCTGGAAAAACCGAATGGAAGGAAATAAACTGGGCTTGTGGCAAAAACAATACAATAACACAATAACAGGGAAAAGAGATTACATCTACCCCGAGT
>JAHEEB010000366.1 GCA_024640925.1 Bacteroidota bacterium
GAATAAAACAAGTTCTTTCTGATATTCACTACTATAAAAAGAAAATAAAGGTTCTAGTGTTGTTAGTATAGAGCCCTTCTCTCGTTTATATCGGGCATCGGTTTTATAAATCGGAAAACTGAACTTTGCAGTTAAATCGTTGTGAACCCATGGTTTTCCTTTATTGTATTCAAGATCCATTTTATGTTCTCTTGGGAGCAGGAAGGCTACAATAATTGCCGATAAGATAAAAACAGTAATTGTACTTATCTGTTTGAAATTATCCCTTATTAACTTAAGAGTTTTTATCATCTTCATATTCAATTAACCGAAGATACAAATATCAGCGATATGTTTAAAATCTTAACAAACGAAATCAAAATAGGTTTTGTATTTTTAGATGAAGAAAAAATAATATGGAATCAATAATTTGTCCTCTTACTTATATTCCAATCAGATTTGAACCATCGCATCGTTCGGAGCAGGTAAGCCAGTTGTTATTTGGCGAAACTGCAAAAATTCTCGAAGAGAACAAAGAATGGCTGCATGTAAAAACATCATACGATTCATATGAAGGATGGATTGAAAGCAAGGTCATTTTGGAAAATAATGCATCTTCACTTAAATCTGTCGCCAAGGGTCCTTTGTGGGTATATAATGTTAGGTTTGGGACGGTTTTTGTTTCCGTAGGGAGTGAAATTCCGTATCCCGATAAAGAAAACCACTTTCTCTTAGGGAGAAATGTATTTGTGTTGGATGATAATTTCACAATTCTTGTTGACTCATTGTCCTTTTATGAGGTTGTTGAAAGTTTTGTTGGTACACCCTATTTATGGGGTGGCCGGTCGCTATATGGTATTGACTGTTCTGGTCTGTCTCAGATAATATACAAAATTTTTAATATAGTTTTACCTCGTGATGCATCACAACAAGTTGCGATGGGTACCACTATTCCTTTTATTAGCCAGGTTAATCCAGGCGATCTGGCATTTTTCGATAACGATGAAGGCAAAATTACTCATGTTGGACTAATTTTATCGAAGGGCAAAATTATCCATGCATCCGGCTCAGTTAAAATAGATATGATCGATCAGCAGGGAATCTATAATCATGAACTTAAAAAATATACACATCGGCTTAGGATTATAAAACGAATTGCTGATACAAATGTGTTTATATGATTTATTAAAACTTTACCTTTTATGAAAAAGACCTTTCAACCTCTTCTCTTTCTTGTTGTTCTTACACTTATAATGAATTGTCAGCCAGAGAAACATGAAGATGATAATATCAATATTCCTTCAGACACTGCTTATCAGGGGAATAATAAAATTGTTGTGAATTTTGAGTATGGCGAAGATTTATCTCAAACCGCAGGGAATAATATCTATGTTATTTGGATTGAAAATGAAACCTCAGGTTTTATGCAGAATATAGGCATTTGTAAAAAATTAATTGCTGGTGGTTTAACAGGCACCGCTTTGCCATATTGGAAAACCAATAAATATCCAAACTTTACCAAAACCGAAATAGATGCAGTTACTTCTGCAACCATTTCAAATACTGATTTTTCTGTCTCAGCCCAAATAAACGATAGCACTGTCAGAAAGTTTACGTTATATTTTGAAACCGATCGATCATTTGATCCGAACGATTGGTTTTCAGACCAGCCAGCACTCTTGTATTCTGCCGATATTGATCTTGATAATGTTTCTTCGGAATATGAATTAATCCCTATAGGTTGGACTCCAAATGAAAACACAGAGAATGTCATTCAAAATACACCCATGGGAAAATTACAAACTGAATTAAAATATATTACAAATTTTAAAGAAGGTACATCATTCGGACTGGCTGATTCAAGAAATGCAACCCAAATGGTTAAAAAGATTACAGCGAAGATAGAATAATTCATGATAAGGTGTTGATTAGCAGCAATCTTGATTTTTTTAAAATTTGACGATTTACAATTTGGATATGCTAATTGTTAATTCATTGATTGGATTGGTAATGTGATATTTTATAATTTCGGTGTCTGAAATTATTATAAAATGGAAATTAGAAAGTTGAAGTCTGGAATAGGATTGGCCCAGGTATATGGATTTGCAATCGTATCCATGTTAGGTTCTCTTATGTTTCTAAGGTTTGGTTATGCATTAGGCGAATTGGGGTTTGTAGGAACATTTCTGATTATTGTTGTTGGTTTCGCTTTAATTGTACCCGCAACCCTTGCATTGTCTGAGTTAGCAACAAATCAGAAAGTAAAAGGAGGAGGGGAATACAATATTATTTCCAGATCATTTGGTTTAAATCTGGGAGCACCAATAGGTATAGCTCTATTTTTAGCCCAAACTATAAGTATAGCATTCTACATAACTGTATTTACAGAAGCTTTTGAACCACTTTTTATCTGGTCAAAAAACAATTTCACTAAAGAATTACCACGACAGTTAGTTAGTGTGCCAGCCATGATATTGCTTGCTTTGGTAGTCATTAAATATAATTCAAAAAGCTTATTCAAAATTCTTTTTATTGTATTTGGACTAATAGTAGTATCTCTTGCTATGTTTTTTCTTGCCCCCAGTAATTATGAGACAGAGTCAGAAATAAATATATATTCATTTCAAAGTGGAAACATTAGTACTAAATTTTATCTTGTTTTCGCAATTATTTTTCCCGTTTTTACCGGCATATCAACTGGAATTGGAATTGTTGGGAACCTAAAGAATAATGTCAAATCAATTCCCCAGGGAATAATTCTTGCCACTCTTACTGGTTTTGTGATTTTTCTTATTTATATCTGGAAGCTTTCTAATTCATTTAGCCAGGATGAATTATTGGTTGATTATCAGGCAGTAAAAAGGGTAGCCTACTTAGGACCGCTTATTATTCCTCTTACAATTGCAGTTTCAGCTTTTTACCTGGCTCATTTGTTTATGACCATTGCCTGTCGAACCCTGACTTCGTTGGGCACAGATGGCTCTTTACCAATAAAATCACTAAACCAGATGGTAGCTTCAAGCAAAGTGGTTGGTAAAGGATCAAAAAAGGCAATCCTTATTGTTTGTGTAATTGCCATGGTTTTTGTTCTTAAGGGAGGAGTTGATCAAATAGCCGGTATTATCTCTATGTTATTTATAATTACATACTCTGCTGTTTGTCTTATGTCGTTCTTATATCACTTTGGTTCGGACCCTTCCTATCGGCCTGTTTTTCGTTCGAAATGGTATTTATCGCTTGCAGGTTTTATCTTAGGATTATTCCTTATGTTTAAAATAAATGTTTATTATGCCAATATTTCAATTCTTTTAATGGTACTCTTATATGTAATTGTAAGTAAGAACCAAAAGGATAGGGCAGGAGCAAGGGTGTTGTTTAAAGGGGTTCTTTTTCAGTTAAACAGGAGTATACAGATAATTATTCAAAACCTGAAACTTAAAGAAAATTCTTTGTCTTGGCGTCCTTCTGTGATTTGTGTATCACGAAGTTCTTTTGAAAGGCAAAATGCCTTAAACCTGCTTGAATGGATTTCTTTCCGATTTGGTTTTGGTACCTATTTACATTTAATTGAAGACCACTTTTCGGAAAATTCTTTTCTTCAAGTTGCAGAAGTTAAGAATAAGCTCCTGTCAAACAAAGGATTAAAAAGCAGGGTTTATGTAGATACGTTGGTTTCGCCCTCTTATTCCAATGCTATATCACAGGCTATTCAGCTTCCTGGAATTTCCGGTATGCCTAATAATATGATATTGTTTGAATTCGAAAAAAACACAAGACAGGATCTCCATTTGTTAGATGAGAACATAAATCTGGCAAGAATAGCAAATCTTGATATCTTAATATTAGCATCATCCGCAAGAAAATGTGTGTTTAATAATGGTATAGATGTATGGATCAATAATTCTGATTTCAGAAATTCTAACCTGATGATTCTTTTGAGTTACATCATCCTTGGGCATCCATCCTGGAAAAATTCCTTTATCAGAATATTTGAACTTGTTCCTGTTGGAAAGACCGATGAATATAAAGCCAAACGAATTGAAACAATTCGTAAGGGTCAATTACCAATCTCCGAGGAAAATATCCAGATGATTGAACAAAATTCCGATATAATTACCAGTAGTTTGATTTCTATGAAATCATCGGGTGCAGCCCTCACTATTATTGGTTTTACACAAGAACAGATAAATCAGCATAATTCTATATTCGAAGGGTATGATGATTTAGGGGATATATTATTTGTTAATGCTTCGATCCCTAAAACAATAGAATAATTCACCTGTTCAATTCCTTGAACACTACTGTTTCCTGCCAACAGTCTCTCGTATTAATTATACAGAGTTTGAATGAATTTGGTTGTCGCATAAAATCCGATGTTGATCTCAATATTTCATATGTTAATCAAATTGCTTTAAAATATAAGCAATTCAGCACATAGTAAGTCGTAACTTAGTAAAAAACTCATAGGATAAATGATCCGCAGAGGTGATATTATGATTTATATTGTAGATAAAAACCATTTATACAGAAACATTCTGGAAGAATTTCTAAAATCGATAGATATTACAAATTTCAGAGCGTATGAAAATGGGGAAGATTGTTATGCGAACAATGGAACAGAGCCGGATCTGGTTATTCTTGAATTGGAATTTGGTGAAGGTCATTGGACAGGAATTGAGTTTATGGAAGAATACAAACGCCTGCATAAAGAAACATCATTTATTTTTATGTCAGCAAATTCAAAAGTTGAGGTTGCTGTTGAAACAATTCGTAAAGGAGCCATTGATTATATTATAAAAAGCAGTTCTGGTCTGGGTAGATTGGCTCGTCATATAGAAACTATTCTTTTGGAAAAGTAAGTATACCTGAAATAAAAAATACTCCTGTCTTATTTTTATAACAGGAGTATTTTTGTTTTATGTTTTCTGCTTTGATTCAGACTTATTGTTTTACAATTTTTTGGGTAAACTCTTTTTCCGGAGTTTTTATTGATAAAATATAAATTCCCTTATTAATTCCAGAACAATCTATTGATGATTTGTTACTGATAGTTTTATTAAGAACCTGTTTACCTGAAATATCGTATATTGATACAATTGCTTTTTTATCAATTTCTAATTCAATGTTCAATTCGTTTTCAAATGGATTTGGCCAAACTTTTACTCCACTGGTTTCTGTGATATCTGAAGACGATACTCCAACTGTTAGCGCTTGTGATTTGGTGTTTTCTGCTTTACATCCTTCAGCTGAAGTTACTTTTAAGGATACCATTTTTGGCCCATTCGTATTAAAAATATATCTAGGTGAAATACCAGTACTTTCCCACTCGTTATTGATATTCCATGTGTAGTTGGTACCATTTGGATAAAGTGCAGTGAATGTAACATCTTCACCAA
>JAHEEB010001123.1 GCA_024640925.1 Bacteroidota bacterium
TTCAATAATACTACTAACATTTGTATCGGTAGGGTTTATTCCTGTTAATGACGATGACAATGAATATGCCAATAACCTGAACATTTTCGTTACTCTTTTTCGTGAGGTTAATCTATTGTATGTCGATAAAATAGAACCAAAGAAATTAATCGAATCGGGTATTGAAGGTATGCTTAATTCGTTGGATCCATACACAACTTTTATTCCGGCTGAAGATGTCGAGGAATTTAAATTTATGACTACCGGAAAATATGGAGGGATTGGAGCACTCATCAGAAAAGGTGGAAACTACATTTTAATTACAGAACCTTATGAAGGTTTTCCTGCTCAGCGTGCAGGAATGCATGCCGGTGATACCATTTTATCGATTGATGGCATGTCCACAAAAGGGAAATCGGTGAGCGATGTAAGCAATATGCTGAAAGGAACTCCAAATACTCCCCTCACTCTCAAAGTAAAACGAATTGGAATTGATAGTATAATTGAAAAAACATTTGTTCGTGAAGAAGTTGCTATTCCAAATGTGCCATATTATGGAATAGTAAAAGATAATATTGGTTATATTTTGCTTAGCAATTTTATGGCTGGAGCAGGTAAGGAAACGAAAAAGGCTTTTGAAGACTTGAAAGCTCAGGGTGCAAAATCCATTATTTTGGATCTTCGCGATAATCCTGGTGGATTACTTAATGAAGCTGTTGAAATTGCTAATATTTGGATCCCAAAAGACCACGAAATAGTTAGTACACGCGGAAAAGACAAGCAATGGGATAAAACGTACCTGACAGAACGGATTCCTGTTGATACTGTTATGCCGTTGATTGTTCTTGTCAGTCGTGGTTCTGCATCTGCGTCGGAAATAGTTGCCGGGTCATTGCAAGATTTAGACAGAGCAGTTATTATAGGACAAAAAACTTTTGGTAAAGGGCTTGTACAAACTACCCGCCCGTTAAGTTTCAATACTCACCTGAAAATTACTACAGCAAAATACTATATACCAAGCGGAAGGTGCATTCAGGCACTAGATTACACTCATCGTAATGCCGATGGAAGTGTGGGATATATACCCGATTCTCTGATATCGGAATTTAAAACCCACAATGGTCGCAAGGTTTTTGATGGAGGAGGAATTGATCCTGATATTAAATTAGAACCCGATGCTCCCGGAAGTATTACTATTGCTCTTTATGCAAAAAACCTTATTTTTGATTTCGCCACACTTTATACATCAAAACATGAGTCTATTGAAAGCCCGGTAAAATTCCATGTTTCAGATGAATTATTTAATGATTTTATTGGTTTTGTTAAACAGAAAGACTTCGAATACAATACAGAAAGCAGCGATAAACTCAAAGAATTGATTAAATCGGCAAAAGATGAAGGTTACTACGATATAGCAAAACAAGAGCTGGAAGGACTTCAGGGAAAACTTCATGGGGACAAGGAAAAAGACCTGATAACATTTAGTGGAGAAATAAAGAAATTACTTGGTGACGAAATAATAAGCCGTTATTACTACCAAAAAGGTCGTATCGAAGCAAATGTTGCTAATGATGAAGAAGTGAAAAAAGCAATTGATATTTTTAAAACGAATGAAGCCACAACTAAAATCCTCTTTGGGAAATATGATGGGGAAACCACATTTGCTGTGAGATCATATTAGAAAACATTGTTGTCCGATAAAAATATTAAATGTGACCCAAATCTCACAAATAATTGAAACCTCTACAAGGTTGTACCTTAAAAGAGGTCATTATTCGTTTCTACGAAGTTGTCAAATTATCCTCGTAGAGGATACATTATTGTAGATCAGATTGTTTTATATTTTCACAACCCTGTAGAGGTCGCATTCTTTTTATGCAACTAAAACCAAATAATGATAAAACGTAATAGTTTTTTTGCTGCCTTTGTGGCTTTGTCTTGGCACCAAATCTAAGATTCCAAGATAAACTCAGCTGGTTTTCCTTTGTGAATTTTGAGGCTCCGTTTTAATTAAAAAAGGCCATGCAGATTTGCATTAACCTTATCA
>JAHEEB010000367.1:0-733 GCA_024640925.1 Bacteroidota bacterium
GATTTAGTGCATTGCACATAGTAATCAGGACAAATAAAGAATATTTCCAATCACCTCTGTCAGGGTGGTGTTTTCTTGCACTCGTAATAATATCTACCCAAATCAGATAATATGCATTTCTCATTACTCAATTAATCTATTTAAACCAATTAGTATCATGGCACTCCATTTTACCATCTGCTTTTGAAAGTAATAATCTAATCTGAAGGGGCATTTATTAAAATGTAATCCATAACTTCCAGGGCAATGGTATTATTTGGCAATGTTTTAATTCTTTCCTTCATACGAAGTAACATATTCGTTGCCTCACCTCTTTTTCCATTCCCGCACTCAAGAGCAAATGCATACAATAGTTCAAATGAGTTTTTATCATAATATTTTTTGTTGCTGGCATTTGGATCAGAGTAATATCCATATAAATAATTGAATAGATCAAGAGTAATGTTGCCATCCCTTGAATTTCTGTCCAGAAGCAGTTTTTCTACTAAACTAAGATACAACTTGTTGTTGTAATGTGTTTTTATAAGATAAAAAAAGGAGTCTGCAATATAAGCCTGTTTCAGATTAGGAAGATGTTCCCGGTTAGGATATAGTTTTAATAAAATAACCGAATCAATATCCCTGAAATCATTTGTATCAACATCCTTTAATATATAATATGCAATTTCTTTTTCAGTGTGTGGTTGTCCATATGTAATGCTATCGGTATAAAAAATGGTTAAATTGTTATTTT
>JAHEEB010000367.1:743-1203 GCA_024640925.1 Bacteroidota bacterium
ATTAAATTTTTCACGACAGATTCTGTAGGATTAATTAGCTGTATTTCAATTCTTCTTGTTTTAATTGGATTCTTTGTAAAATAGATAATCCCGGCAAATACAAGCACTAAAAATCCAATTATCTGATAATAAAATTCTTTTTTTATAGATAAAAATTTCTTGCGTTTTTAATGATTTTTCAAGGATACCTGTCAAAACCCATGGTATCAATTTCGTTATTTTGTAAAAAATCACCTTCAACACCAAAGTTTCCATATAGAAAATTCCCGACTTTCATTGAATCGCCAATATTATCCAACCCATCCACATTAAAATTAACTTCCTGCTATTTTAAAACACCATAAAGTATCATAGAAACAAACCCAGCTAATGTACTAATCAAACCATACTTCATTGCGAATTTTCCGTTTTTATTAGGATAAATTTTAATTAATTTCTTATACCGATCCTGATAAAAAAC
>JAHEEB010000367.1:1213-5365 GCA_024640925.1 Bacteroidota bacterium
CAACAGAATAAAAGGTGAGGCAAAATATATTATAAATCCACCAGCATTATTAAGTATAGTTCCAGGGAATAGATTAATATCTATTTTAAATGAAAATATATTGAAAAACTTTAACCATAAAAAAATAACCCATGCATTTAGTGCATTGCAGATTATGGTTAATGTAAAAACTGTAAACTTCCAATCAGTTCTTTTTGGGTTGTTGTTTCTAAAACCAACGATTGCATCAACCCAATATAAATAATAGATGTTTTTCATAATTTAGTTTTTATTTAAACCAACTATTGTTATCATCACCATACCATTTACTAGGGCCATATTTTGCACCCAAATCAAACCATAACCTTCCCCAACTATAAAGTGCGACAAATTCACCAACATAAGGAATTGAGTAACCACCTAATTCAGCAAAACCTGATGCTACACCAGCCGTTCCTACTGAAAAATCGCTATAATCAAAAATGTTAGCATTTCCGTTATAAATTTTAGTCCCAGCTTGCGCACTCATGAGCGCAGAACCAGCTGTTCCTGCAATTTTTACTGTAGTCGAAATATTTGCAAATTGACCTGCTCTAGCGGAACGAACTGCTCCATTTGGTTTATAGATATTTTTAACTACACCTTTTGTGGTAGTATAGGTTTTATGGTTATGGTAAAAGTTGTTATAAACATCTTCTGCTGTAAGTACTATACCAGTTACATAAACGCCTGTATTATCACACCAACTTTTTTTTAAGGAAGTATTATCTATATTCTCTTCGCTTTTTAATCTTAAATTTTGAAATCTTGAACCTTCCATTAGCATTTGGTATGTGGTGGGATTTATTAAAACAACTAAATCCAAGGAAGAATTAGTTATTGAAACGGAAAAATAAGAAATTTCAAGGGCTGCACATGAATAAACCGTAACTGACAAATCAAGATAAACTATAGCAGAAACATCCTTATGTGGGGCACCTATTTTGACATTAAAATAATAGGTGTTTTTTATGAAATTTGTATTTGTGAAAAAGGGGTTAAGTTTTCCCGGATCAATTAAGGTATGCATATCTGCATTTACTCCATAAACACGAATAATTTCCGAAATGATTGGATTAGTCCTGTCATATAACCAAAGCTGGTTTCCAGGAAAAATAGTACTTGTTTTACTTATACCATTCCATAAACATACTTCATCAACAGAAAGATTTTTATATCCCTTATTATTACATATTGTCCATAATACATCATTGGGCTTTACAATATGAATAATAGGACGGGGTAGAGTGAATGTAGCCATTTTAATAAAGCTTGAAAATGAATTCTTTGGGCCTGAAGCCGGACCTGATCGTTGCAAATTTACCTCAGGTCTTGTTGAAACTAAATTTGGCGGTACTACTTTATCAAATGCAAGACAATTCAAAAGTTCACTGGCAAAAACTCCAAGTTGTTTTTGAAGACTATTCCTTATACTTAGAATTGAATTATCTGAAGCAGACAATTTTTGCTTATTGGCATTTTCAACAGCCTTGTTTATACATTTTTCTAATTGGTAAGCTGTTAGGTCAGGAAGAGTTTGTATCATGATTTATTTTATATTTTATCCCAGGTTTTTGCCAACTCGGTTAATCCGGTTTTCAGTTTTTTGGCGGATATTACAATGCTTGTTTCCATGGCAGAAGAATCATCGTGACAAAATTCTTCGCGGTAACTCACGCAGTATCCTTCTTCAAAGTCAAACGACTGACGTTTATTCGATCTGTTGTCCCCTTCAAACTGAACCGAACCGCCTTTAGTCATATCGGGGCTAACAGCCCAATCAATTAAATCGCTTTGTCCATCAGTTTCAATGGTTACATTTATCAGACCTCCTGCAGGATTTGCATTTGGCCTGCCTACCTGGTCAATTTGCTGAGTAATCTGTAAACTCCACCTCAGAATTTTATACTTTTTGTTTTCTATTTCTATAGTTCCTTTAAATGACATAACATTATATTTTAATTAATTAATAATTCAATATTGGTAAAGGGTGCAATTTTTCAGGTTGGCTTTCATCTTGCACCCTTTGGAATTCTATGTTTGGTTTTGGCACATAGTATTGTTTAATTTAACCACAAAGGTTACAAGCAGATTGCGTTGTAATCTTTGTGGTTAAAACCTTTATTCCCCTTTTACAAGTTGGTTCGAATATACCTTACCATTGTTGGATATAACTTTTAAAATATAAGTACCGTTAGCAAAGGAAGACATATCCATTGTGTTTTTATCACTTACCAGTTTCTGTTCTTTTAGTATCTGTCCGTTCATGCTGTAAATTGTGGCAATGGCAGACGAAGTACCGGAATACTCAATTGTAAGTATATCGGAAACAGGCATAGGGTATATAAGCAGGGTTTCATTGTTCAATTCCTGAATACCTGAACCTTCTGAAAGAACGACTGCAGCATTTTTAACTGTTATAGCATCGGTGCAACCAATGTCTGAGGTTACTGTCAGGGTTACATCGTAAATACCAGCCGTGTTATAAAAAACTTTGGGATTTAACAGTGTACTTGTGAACCCGTTATTGAAAACCCAGTAAAATTCGCTGGCACCCGTGCCAATAAAGCTGAAACTTACGGAATCGCCCACTTCTATTTTGGTATTATCCACATAAAAATCGGCTTTAATCGGATCCTTATTAATTTCTACTTTTGTTTTTTGCGACTTACATTCATTGGCATCTATGGCTTCTACATAGAGAATAATTGAATCCGACAGATTATTTATGGTATATGTGGTGGCATTCTGAATGAATTCCTGATTTTCGTTATACCAGTTATTTTTCGAATTTGGATTTGTAATTGTAATTGTTACGCTTGAATCTTTACAATACTTTGAACTAACATCTGTTTGCGGAGTTGAAATTGCATATGTTCCAATTACATTTACGGTTATGGCATTTGTCGGTTTTACAACATTACATGTTCCGTTAACATTGCATCGGTAATAAGTTGTTGCTGATAAAGCTCCGGGAGAATAGGTGTCACTTGTACCAGAAACATCAGACCATGTTATATTATCAGAAGATGATTGCCACTGGTAGCTGAAAGAACCCGTTTCCCCCGATGGAGTTGTTGAGAACAGAAGAGCAGGTGCGTCACCATTTTCACAGATCGACATGCTGCCATTAGCTGTTATCTGACCTGCGCCCAAATCGGAAAGGACTGATATAGTATAAGCATCAGTGTAAGCACTGGCGCAGGCATTTGTAACAACACAACGGTATTGTGTTGTTGAATTAAGATTTCCTGGAGCATACGTTGTATTTGTTCCGGAAACATTTGACCAGCTTCCATTATATGACTGCCACTGGTAAGTATAACCGCTTCCTGTACCTCCACTTGGTGCAGTTGAAAAAGAAAGTGTACCAGCATCAGCGCCATAGCATATTGTTCCAACGCCGGTTATTGCACCAGCAGAAACGGAAGGATAAGTAGAAACCGTAATTGTATTTGTGGGAAGTCCGCCAGCTCCTCCATCAACCAAACATCTGTAATAAGTTGTTCCTGTTATTGGAGAAGTGGGAGTACAATAATTAAGTGTTGCCCCGCCAATAGGAATCCATGAGCTATTATTTGTTGAGTAATACCATTGATAGGTATAAGAACCGTCACCACCAGAAGGTGTTTTTGTGAAATACATTTGTGAAGGAGCAGTACCACTGCATACTGTTGAGCTCCCAATTGATATGGTGCCCGGAGTAAGTGCGTTTTCTACTATAACATTAATGTAATTTGTATAGGAATATGAACTGCTACTCCATACAACTTTACAAGCTACTTTGCAAGACTCAGTAAAAACAGCTGTTACAGAAGTAATTGAAGGAGGAAACATCGATATTACAGAGCTTACACCAGTGGAACTTAGTTTTTCCCATTGTAATGCTTGATATAGATTTCCATTTGGTCCAGAAGGTGTTGGACTAGGAGCCGTGGTAAAATAAACCGTACCGGAACTGCCTGAGTATACATACAAATTTTCCGGACCAATGTATCCGGCACTTTGTGAAAACAAATACGTTGCACATACTAGTGTGCATGCAAATAATGTAATAAGTTTTTTCATATTCAGTTATGTTGGTTAATAAAATAATATTCTAAGTAACAGGTTAATATTCTAAAATTTAACAAA
>JAHEEB010001124.1 GCA_024640925.1 Bacteroidota bacterium
GGATAATTCTTTCCCTATAGTGGATTATAAAATTAACTATGTCAGAAAAAAATGTTTATTTCCTAATTATCAAGATTTTCTCACGGGTATTGCAAAGCTAATTTTTCCAGAATATCTACAAGTGAGTTTTCGTCACCAACATTCCCCGGGAATATGATGTAAGGCAGATTTTGGAAGTGGTTGGTATTATCGGTTCTGATTACAGGAACTCCTGTCGAAATCTGACCCATTACACGCGCCTTCTGAACAGACAGTCCTTTGGTGAGTATATCATTAGAGGTAATTCCTCCCTTTGCTACTATGAAGGATGGATTAAAAGGCAGGTTTTTCACAATATTCACAATAAAGGCTGATATTTTCTTACCTGTTTCCAATCGTTCGTTTTTGTCATTGGTGCGTATTTCCTCCCTCGATGTGTATAATACGGGTGTGAGCCCACTATTTACAACGGATTTGATATTATCAACCGTTTTATTCAATGTTAGCTCAGGATTATCCAGAATTTCCAGAATATTTATTTCTACTCCTTTTGTATTTTTATGAAGTAAGAGTTTTTCAAGCTGAAGGGTAGTCTTTTTTACATGAGATCCGACCATAAAAATACCTGCTCCATTTTTAGTAAGAAGATCGGTACCTGTCAATAGTGGTTTATCTTGTATTCCGCTAATAGCTTTTGGCAGAGATGAAGATGTCCGTATCACAAGACAATTTTCGGCATCAGTAAAAAGATTCAACAGGGATAAGGCAAATTTTCGAAGATCATAATAGTCCAGTGCATTAACTATAATATATTTTGCCTGGCGGACTTGATTAATTTTATCGCAGATAGTATTTACAGGGTTTTTACGTAAATCATCAATTGAAATGGACACAATACTATCCCTTAAAATATTTTCTTTGGTTTTTTCGATAATATATTCTGTTAAATCCGACTGAGAATATCCAAAAACATTGTCATGGGCAAATTCGGTCTCTGCAACGGGAATTAGCTGGTCGCCATCCTTTAAGTAGTGGATATTATCGATGGTAAATCTTCCCACTTCCAGGAATGATGGGATAAAGAAAGTAGGTAGTTCAGCTTTTAACCCGCATAGTAAAGCCTCGGAGCGAATAGTATCTGGTTCCAGCGGAAAGTGTCCCCTTAGTGTAGAATCGCTGCGGCTTATAAAGATTAGTTTGAAAAAATATTTTTTATTTGCTGAGATAGCATTCCTTACAACAGTTCTGTTTATATTTTCAGCGTCTTTCTGATTGAGCGAACGGGAATTGGTAAGAACATAAAAAAACGGGGCATTATCTGCCATGGCTAGAGAAATGGTCTGTTCATCCCATTGGGTAATTAATAAACAGCCATGCACAGTCTGTATCCCAGTTGGATCATCATCAAGAATTATAATTTTTATTCTGTTTTTCTCAAGCAACTGACTTATTTCGTTCCGGAGGGTTTCACTTTCAGTCAAAGGATATTTATTGATGATCGTGGAATAAGATAACATGTTGATTTTTTTGTGTTATTTGTTGTTTGAGTCAATTAATTAGCCGCAGCCTTATATCCATTAAAATTGCTTGTCCGGTTCACATACCAGGTCAGGAAATTAAGTTACGCTCTCAATTTATCAAGCCCCATAATAGTGCGTGCTTCTTTTGGCGTTGCTATTTCGAGCCCTAGGGAATGAACAAGTTCAACAAGTTTTTCTACCAGTATGGAGTTGGTTACAGCTGTTTTTCCGGGTGCATAGTAAAAACTATCCTCAAAGCCAACCCTGACAACACTTGCTCCCATAGTTAATGCAGATGCAAGCATAGACTGATCTGGCATACTATCGTGGTTAAGTCCCCAATGTGCTCCTTGTTCCATATTCGATTTCATCATCAACAGGTTTTTGGGAGTTGCAGGTAAAGCGCTTGCTGTACCAGATCCAAGGCAGTAATTATAATGCAAAGGTCTGCTGATAAAACCCTCATTAGCAAGTTTTATGCAGGTTTCATTCATGCTCAGATCAAAGATTTCCATCTCAGGGAGC
>JAHEEB010000368.1:0-639 GCA_024640925.1 Bacteroidota bacterium
TTAATTTCTCGTATTAATAACGATACCGACAAAGTTAATCAGTTCTTTTCTCAGTCATTAATGCAATTCATTGGTAGCATATTTACTATAACTGGTTCAGCTATATTTATTTTAAGCCTTAACTTAACGTTGGGCGCTTCTGCTTTGGTACCAGCGTTGATCGTCTTTATTATCACAAAATTTATTTCACCCTGGGTAAAACGTATAAATGCAATTAACTTAAAGAGTACAGGTAGTTTGAGTGCTGAGGTCCAGGAAAGTCTTAACAATTTTAAGGTAATCATAGCATTCAACCGGCGTGATTATTTTCGTAAGCGATTTGAGGAAGTAAATCTCAAAAATTATAATACATCGATTAAAGCCGGAATCGCAAACAACATCTTTCAGCCAATTTATAGTCTGGCTTCTAATATTGGGCAATTAATTGTACTGGCATTAGGAATTTATTTAATTACAACCGGTCATTTTTCGGTGGGGCTTTTAATTAGTTTCATGGCATATATCAACAATTTTTACAATCCTTTACGGCAACTTGCTGCTCTCTGGGCTGGTTTCCAGGTAGCACTGGCTGCATGGGATCGTATATCGCTGATACTATCAATGGAAAACAACTTAAAAGTTATGGATGATAAGAATACA
>JAHEEB010000368.1:649-4504 GCA_024640925.1 Bacteroidota bacterium
CGAATGGTAAGGAGGTATTACACCATGTAAATATTAACCTGGAAAAGGGCAAAACTTATGCTTTTGTGGGACCTACCGGTGGAGGCAAAACAACAACAGCTTCACTGTTGGCCAGGTTATATGACACTACCAAAGGAAGCATTTTACTCGATGGCAGGGACATTCGTTCATATAAACCAGAAGAACGTGCCCGTAAGGTCGGTTTTATTCTTCAGGAACCATTTTTGTTTAGCGGTACTGTAAGAGAAAACATTATCTATGGAAACGACGATTATAAGAATTATTCAAACCAACACCTTTCGGAAATCATACACGAAACTGGCCTTGATACTTTGATGGAAAGGTTTGATCAGGGCTTCGATACGAAAGTTCAAACAACAGGTGATGGCATCAGTCTTGGGCAAAAACAACTTATTGCTTTTATGCGAACTGTTTTACGTAAGCCTGAATTGTTGATACTCGATGAAGCAACAGCAAACATAGATACAGTCACAGAACATCAGTTGGATGAAATATTAAAGAAGCTACCCGATATGACAACTCGTGTAATCATTGCTCATAGGCTAAATACAATCGAAAATGCAGATGAAATTTTCTTTGTTAATTCAGGCAATGTAATTCCTGCCGGATCACTGAACGATGCAGTGAATATGTTACTTCATGGTAAAAGAGAAGGTTGATATGTACCACAGGAATATATTTTTTTAACGAAATAATTGTTAATTAACTATAAATTTCACCTTCATACACCTAATGGAAACCCAATAAGGTTTATTAATCTCTCTTTTTTTTGTAGTTTTGAAACACAACCAATATTTTTTTATTTATAATTGAGTTATTGTTATTATGATAGATATAAAACTGCAAAACAACGAATGGTATAGTAAAAGCTGGAAAGAAGTACTTTCTTCATTCGAAACTTCATCTTCAGATGGTCTTTCAGATCAAGAAGTAACAAACAGAAGAAAGTTATTCGGATATAACAAAATTACCGCTCAAAAAAAACAAAGTGTTCTAATCAGGTTTCTTTCACAATTTAACAACCCCTTAATATATATCCTTCTTGCGTCAGCTCTTGTTACGGGGATGTTTAAAGATGGACTTGTGGATGCATCGATTATTGCTGGTGTTGTATTAATAAATGCCATTATTGGCTTTATTCAGGAGAATAAAGCCGAAAAATCTATTCAGGCACTAAGTAACAGTCTGGCAACGTTGACTACGGTTATGCGCGATGGCAGACTTCAGGAAATTGATTCGGTAGAGCTCGTACCAGGGGACATTATTATCCTTAAATCAGGCAATAAAGTTCCAGCTGACATCAGGCTTTTTCATTCCAAAGATTTGCAGATTTCCGAAGCTATTTTGACAGGAGAATCAGTATCGGCAGAAAAAAATGCTGATATTCAATTAGGGGTTGATACAGTGCTGGGAGATCGTGCAACAATGGCTTACGCAGGAACCCTTGTGACTTTTGGACAAGGTACAGGTATTGTTGTAAGTACCTCAGATTATACCGAAGTCGGAAAAATTTCACATCTTTTGCGCGATGTAGTATCTCTTGCAACTCCTCTGACTGAAAAATTTGCAAAATTCAGTGTTCTTATTGCTTATGCAATTATGGCACTTGCTGTTATCACATTTATTATTGGGCTATTAAGAGGAATTTCGATTTACGAAACCTTACTTGAAAGCATAGCACTTGCAGTTGCTGTAATTCCGGAAGGTTTGCCCGCAGCTGTCACTATTACACTGGCAATTGGGGTTTCGCGCATGGCTAAGCGTAAAGCCATTATCCGCAAGTTGCCTGCTGTAGAAGTATTGGGAACAGTTACTGTCATTTGTAGTGATAAAACAGGCACACTTACACAGAATGAGATGATGGTCACCAATATCTACACTTCTGACAGTGCATATGAAGTGTCCGGATCAGGATATTCTCCAGCAGGCTCCTTTCTGGCCGATGGGTTGGATATTCCTATCGAAAATAACAAAGCGTTTACTTCAACCCTTCTTTGTGGTGTGCTTTGCAACGATAGCAGAGTTGTTACAAAAGAAGAAAAATACATGGTTGAAGGAGATCCAACCGAAGGTGCATTGCACGTTTCGGCTATGAAGTGTTACAAGCTATCAGACATGGCTGGTTCTCACAATCGAATCGATACTATACCTTTTGAGTCATTGTATCAATATATGGCTGTTCTTACCACAACGAAAGATAACCACAGGAATATTTGGGTAAAAGGTTCGGTAGAGGCAATTCTGAAGCTTTGTAATTCACAAATGAACAGTGTGGGTGAAATCGCTGATATTAATAAAAAAGCTATACAGGAAAAAGCAGCAAACTATGCAAGAAATGGTTTAAGGGTTCTTGCTTTTGCCTATACGACAAAATCTGACGATAGTAATATCGTTCATCATAACGACCTGGAACAGGGACTCGTTTTTACCGGACTGCAGGCAATGATCGATCCTCCGCGTGAAGAAGTTAAGTACGCCATAAAACAGTGCCAGACTGCAGGCATTGAAGTAAAAATGATAACTGGCGATCATATTCTCACCGCTTCAGCTATTGCCGCCCAACTAGGAATTGGAACGAAGACTGAAAGTGGTTTTCCGAAAGCTATTGATGGAACTGAACTTAAACGGTTGACAGATGAAATGCTCGAAGAACGTCTGAAGGATGTTTCTGTTTTCGCCCGCGTAGCCCCTGAAGAGAAACTAAGAATAGTCAGATTACTTCAGCATTCAAACAACATTGTTGCTATGACTGGTGATGGAGTAAATGATGCCCCAGCTCTAAAACAGGCCAATATAGGTATTGCTATGGGGGTTACAGGTACCGATGTGTCTAAAGAAGCTGCTGATATAGTTCTTACTGACGATAATTTCGCTTCAATACATGCTGCGGTGGAAGAAGGCAGAGGAGTTTTCGATAATCTCCAGAAAATAATTATGTGGACCCTACCTGTAAACCTGGGTATTGGCTTAATTATTCTTGCTTCAATAATTTTTAACCTCGAAATTCCAATATTACCTGTTCAAATTCTTTGGATAAATATGACAACTGCGGGAGTTCTTGGATTGGCGCTAGCTCTTGAGCCAAAGGAACCTTCATCAATGAAGCGGCCTCCATTACCAAAAGACGCTCCAATATTGTCATTGCCAATAGCAATTCAAACAATTCTTATAGGAATCTTTATTGCCGGAATATCTTATTCATCATTTCTTTATGAGATTTTTATTGGGGCACCTATCAGAGAGGCACAGACAATTTCGGTAAATGTAGTAGTATTTGCCTCGGTGGCTTACCTGTTTAATTGTAGATCAAAAGGATTTTCATTAAAATGGAAAAATCTTTTTACTAACTGGGTGTTATGGCCGTCTGTAATATTGATGGTACTGCTGCAAATCTTTTTTTCAAATACATCTCTGTTCCATAAACTTTTTAAGACCCAAACACCTGATATGGATTCGTGGATGCGTTGTCTTGCCGGAGCTGTCTTTTTCTGGATTATTGTTGAACTCTATAAAATTATAGCAAGACAATTTGAGAAAAAAAGGGACTGATTATCACGAATTATGTAAATAATGAAATTTTGATTGCGGCATTGAGCATTTGAATTGAGAGGGTTTAATTACAATATATTTCCTTAAATATCAAATTGCCGATTTTTTTCCTGTAATGAATCATATCTGCAGCATAGTTATGATAATCTTTTGTAATATCATTTATTCCCGAATAATCAAAAACATTGTCTGCACCAAAATATTTTTGTAAAACAGATAAGTCAGCAGGGTTTATCTTTTTCTGATTGTATAAGGGGGCGATAACTATCTTATAATTTGTGTTTT
>JAHEEB010000368.1:4514-5365 GCA_024640925.1 Bacteroidota bacterium
TGCTTATTAAAAATTTCTTTTATCTTTTTCAAAACTCTCTCATCGTCAGCAAGTATTTGTCGATTTGAATATTGTTGGATTTTACTTCTTTCATAAAACTTGTCTTTACATTTCTCATAAAACAGGATCGAATCTGCTAATATTAATTTTTCTGAGTTTACCATCCAGTCATTTGTAACGGGGTTTAAATCTTCTTCACTCATTCCAATAAAACCCTTCATATACCATCTTTTCTTATGAAATATATTGTAATCGATGCTCGTAATGATTAAGACAGGATCTGTAATGTAACTGAGAAAATCTCTAAAATAGTAATCAATTCTCGATTTGCCTGAAATAAGAAAATGATCCCTCAGAAAAATATCATTCGTACTATCCTGGTCAAAGGTATGATCATCAATGATAATAAATGTGTTTTTTATCCTTACATTATACGAGTCGATTAATTCCAGTTTTCTGTATATTCCTTTTATCGATTCACTCCAGGCGCCATAAGAATAAGCCATATTGTCTTCGGTTAAATATTTGCCCCATTCAGAACTGGTGTGAGCTGTAGATCTGGAACTACCGAAGATGAAAGAGTCATATTTATATTTGTCTTTGTTTTTTAAAAATACTCTGGTCGATACATCTCCCCGGTTCAACATAATGTAATCGCATTTATAATTGTCATAATTCCATATTTTTTTAAATGGATCAGTAATAATATAACAAGCTGCTAAAAGTATTATAGGGAGGCTTAGTAAAATTGCTTTTTTAAAGAAAAGATTCATCCTTTAAAGAATTAAAATTGAAAATAAATGAATTGGCGGCTATCAAAAAATCCTAAAAATATAATTCCTAAGACTAAT
>JAHEEB010000369.1:0-4685 GCA_024640925.1 Bacteroidota bacterium
CTTTTTGGTGATGAAGCTTCACCAGCTAAGCAATGGAGGTATACTAATGCTCCAGATGCTGATGCTCGTGTAGTTCAGGCTATGTATTGGGCTGTTCAGTTTGCAAAAGAACAAGGATTGACTCCTTCTTCAACTGTTCCAACCTCGAAGGCAAGCAAAATGGGCGATTTTGTTCGTTTGGCTATGTGCGATAAATATTTTAAACCGCTTGGTGTACAGAGTAAAACTGGCGCTGGTGCTACAGGATATGGAAGTGTTCACTACCTTTTATCATGGTATTATGCTTGGGGTGGACCTCTTACAAGCGCTGGTTGGGCCTGGAGAATTGGTTGCAGCCACAGTCATTTCGGATATCAAAACCCTGTTGCTGCATACGCTTTAAGTGCAACAAGTGAATTGAAACCTGCTTCCACTAATGGAGCAACAGATTGGGGAAAAAGTCTTACCCGTCAACTTGAATTTTATACTTGGTTACAATCTGCTGAAGGCGCTATAGCTGGTGGTGCAACAAATAGCTATAATGGTAATTACGAAGCTTATCCTTCAGGAACACCTACATTTTATAATATGGCATACCAGGAACATCCGGTTTATCACGATCCGGGTAGTAATCAATGGTTTGGAATGCAGGCATGGTCAATGGAAAGGGTAGCTGAGTACTATTATATTAGCAATAATGCTATGGCAAAAGCGCTTTTGGATAAATGGGTAACTTGGGTAAAGCCAAATGTTCACCTATTATCCGATGGTACATTTGAAATACCTAGTACTTTAGTATGGAGTGGCACACCAAATACATGGAATGCTTCAAGTCCTGTTGCTAACTCAAATTTGCATGTAACAATTAGTGAATATGGTAAAGATTTAGGAATTGCTGCTTGTTTAGCAAAAACATTAGTATATTATGCTGCTGCTACTGAAAAATATGCAACCCTTGATACAGAATCCCGCGATTTAGCTAAAGAAATTCTTGACAGAATGTGGAATAAATATTATGAAACATCTGGTAAAGGAGTTGCTGTTGCTGAAACAAGAAGCGATTTTGACAGATTTTTTACTCAGGAAGTATATATTCCATCAACATTTACTGGAACTATGGCAAATGGAGATGCAATAAAATCCGGTGTTAAATTTATTGATCTACGTTCACAGTATCGCAACGATGCCGATTTTGCAGCTCTTGAAACAGCATATAATTCTGGAACTGACTACTCTGCAAAATATCATCGTTTTTGGGCACAGGTCGACATAGCTCTTGCTAATGCTGAATACGGAAGATTTTTTGGTGTTAACACAGTTGTTAATGTTACAGGTGTTTCTATTAGCCCGACAACAGCAACTTTAGCACTTGGTGGAACAACCACTTTAACTGCTACAGTTGCTCCTACTAATGCAACGAACAAGAGTGTTACATGGAGTTCAAGTAATACCGCTGTTGCAACTGTCAGCACTGCTGGTATTGTAACGGGTGTTAGTTCTGGTAGTGCCACTATTACTGTTACTACCGTTGATCAGGCAAAAACTGCCACAGCTATAGTTAATGTTAGCTCAACTGGTATATCTGTAACTGGTGTTACTGTTACGCCAACATCTGCAACTATAAATGTAGGCTCAACTACAACATTAACAGCAACAGTTGCTCCTACAAATGCAACAAACAAGAGTGTTACATGGAGTTCAAGCAATTCAGCTATTGCAACAGTTAGTTCAGCTGGCGTTGTAACAGGTATTGGTACAGGTAGCGTCACAATTACTGTAACTACTGTCGATCAGTCAAAAACTGCTACTGCTACTATTACTGTTAGTTCAACTGGAACAGGAACATGTAGTAACCCTGTATCTGCCACTCTTCCAATAACAATAAACGGAGCAGGAGAGTATTGTTATACAACCTCAGGAACTATCAGTTATGTTAATTCGTGGAATACGGATTTGGTTGAGGTTAACGGAACAGCATTTACAAACACATGGTCAAATAGTATGCCAGCCAAAATTAATGGCTTATATTACATCCATTATAAAGCATCCGTGTCATGGGCACACCTGGAAGTTGCTGGAAGTAGCAGCACAGTTAATGTTACCGGAGTGACTATTGCCCCAACCAGCGCATCCATTGCTGTTGGTGGAACAACCTCATTAACTGCTACAGTAGCTCCTACCAATGCAACAAATAAGAGTGTTACTTGGAGTTCAAGCAATACAGCTGTTGCTTCTGTAAGTACGACTGGTGTTGTAACTGGTGTCGGTACTGGTAGTGCAATAATAACTGTAACTACAGTTGATCAGTCTAAGACAGCTACAGCTGCTATAACTGTTAGTTCATCCAGTACTTCAGTAACAGGAGTAACTGTTGCTCCAACCAGTGCGTCTATAACTGTTGGTGGAACAACCTCATTAACTGCTACAGTAACTCCAACAAATGCAACCAATAAAAGTGTTACCTGGAGTTCAAGCAATACAGCAGTTGCTTCGGTCAGCACGACTGGTGTTGTAACAGGTGTTGGTACAGGTAGTGCAACCATTACAGTAACTACAGTTGATCAGTCAAAGACTGCCACAGCTATAATTACAGTGAGTTCATCAAGTACTTCTGTAACCGGAGTAACTGTTACTCCAACTAGTGCATCAGTTAATGTTGGTTCAACTACTTCATTAACGGCGACTGTATCACCAACAAATGCCACAAACAAGAGTGTAACATGGAGTTCAAGCAATACAGCTATTGCTACAGTTAGTGCAGCTGGTGTTGTATCAGGGATTAGTGCTGGTACAGCAACAATAACTGTAACTACAGTTGATCAGTCAAAAACAGCAACAGCTGCTATTACAGTTGTTTCAACACCTACTACTTCATGCAGTAGCACAAATGCAGTAAGTATAACCATTCCGTTCAGCAAAGATGGTGCTGGTGAATATTGCTATGTTACTACACAGGCTATGGCTTATGTCAACTCATGGAACATGGATAAAGTAACTATCAATGATGTAGATTATACCAATAAATGGTCGAACAGTATGCCTGCTGCTGTTAATGGTGCATGGTACATTTATTATAAAGCATCGGTAGCTTGGGCACATTTCGAAGCTCCATCATTGAAAGGTGCAGCTGGTACGGAAATAAACCAGAATGATAATATTAAGGTTTACCCAAATCCATTTAGCGATTTAGTTAATATTGAATTAGGAAATATAACTGAAGTTCAGAGAATTGAATTATATAATTCTATTGGACAACTTATTGAATCTATTGAAGGAAATCAGATTAATTCTGAAATCGTTCAATTGAATGTATCTGCACCCGGAAGTGTTTTTGTTATCAGAATTCAAACTTCTGATAATACTATTATTAAAACTATTGTTAAAAACAACTTCTAAATACTGATTTTTGAGTTTGTAAGGTTGGCTTAAGGGCTGACCTTACAAACATTTTTTAGTTAGTGAGGTATATTGAATACACAACCTAAATATTAACTTAAAACACCGAAAATGAAAAAAACAATTCTTTTTTTGTTTCTTTTTGTCTCAATATTTTCACTAAGGGCACAAAATATAACCATTAGTGGTAATAAATTTTATGTTGGAGACAAACAGATATGGTTTAATGGCATAAATACCCCATGGAATTTGTGGAATGATTTTGGAAGATCCGATTTCAATGCCACATGGTGGGAAGAAGAATTTCAGAGATATGCTGATAATAAAATAAATTTAGCCAGGGTATGGATACATTGCTCTGGTGAAGTAAGTCCAACTATTGCATCAGATGGTACAGTTTCTGGTTGTAACGATCTTTTCTGGACTCATATGGATAAGCTATTTGAAATAGCTGTAGCTAAAAAAGTTTATGTCCTTCCTTGCTTGTTCTCTTTTGATGTAACAAAAAATACCTATACTACTTATCAGAGTTATAGGAACATGATTTCCAGTCAGACGAAAACACAAACTTATGTCGACAATGTTTTAATTCCTTTGGTAGAAAGATATGATGCAGAACCCTATTTATTAGGCTGGGAAGTATGCAACGAACCGGAGTGGATGTTTGAAAATGCAGAAAATGGCCCTATGGCTAAGGCCGATGTTCAGCGTCTGCATGCTATGTGTGCTGCTGCAGTCCATAAAAACGGCACAAAACCTGTAACTACTGGTTCGTCTTGTGTAAAATGGAATAGTCCGCTTTACGAAGGTACTGGAGATAATGCAGGAAATGTATGGAGCGCAACAGCACTTCAGGCAGTATATAATGATGCAAGTGCCTATATGGATTTTTGGCAGATACATTGGTATACATGGATGTCGGAATGGTTTAGCTCCCCTTACCAAAAGACTACAGCATATTATCAAATAGACGATAAACCTGTAATTGTTGGTGAATCGGAAGGTAATGATGTTTGTGACAGTTATATCTGTCAAACACTTACCGAAATGTATGAAAATACTTACCTGAATGGTTTTGATGGAATGTGTGCATGGAAGACCCCGCAAAACGACGGGCATGGTACATTGGAAAATATTGCTGTTGCAACCAATGCATTTTATTCTAATCATGCAGCTTTAGTCTATCCACTAACAACTGTAATTGTTAATGTAACTGGTGTAAGCGTTTCTCCAACCAGTGCTTCTATAAATATTGCATCAACTACAACTCTTAAAGCTACTGTGATGCCCACAAACGCTACAGATAAGAG
>JAHEEB010000369.1:4695-5361 GCA_024640925.1 Bacteroidota bacterium
GTGCAACTGGTGTTGTTACAGGAGTGGCAGAAGGCACTTCTGTTATCACTGTTACTACTACTGATGGCAGTTTTAAAGCTACTTCAACAATTACAGTTACTAAAACTGCTCCTACATGTGATAATCCTGTTTCAGCATCATTACCGATTGCTATAAATGGATCAGGTGAATATTGTTATTCTATGTCCGGAACCATTAATTATGTCAATTCATGGGGTACAGATTTGGTTAATATTAATGGCACATTACTGACCAATGTCTATTCTGCTACAATACCTGCTAAAATTAATGGACTATATTACATCCATTATAAAGGTTCAGTTGCATGGTCACATTTGGATGTAAATGGTTCAGGAGGTACTACAGTAACTGTAACTGGAGTTAGTGTATCTCCAACTTCTGCTTCTATCAGCGCTGGTGGAACAACAACTCTTACTGCAACTGTAACACCTACAGACGCAACCAATAAAAGTGTCACCTGGAGTTCAAGCAATACGGCTGTCGCAACAGTAAGTACAGCTGGCGTTGTAATTGGCGTAGCTTCTGGTAGTGCAACAATAACTGTAACTACAGTTGATCAGTCGAAGACAGCAACTGCGGCAATAACTGTTAGTTCATCGAGTACGTCTGTTACCGGAGTAACTGTTGCTCCAACTACTGCATCTA
>JAHEEB010000370.1 GCA_024640925.1 Bacteroidota bacterium
TGGCAGCTTTTACACCATTGTTCCGCGCAACGGAAACGCCCTGGTTCGGTTGATTTATTATAATAATATCTTTACTTAATGTTTTAATAGTTTGTTCTATAATTTTTAAACTATTATCAGTTGAACCATCATTTACTATGATTAATTCATAGTTAGTAAAAGTTTGGTTTAATACAGATTGAATAGTTTTTGCTATATATTTTTCCTTGTTGAACAAAGGAATTATTACTGAGTACATTAATCTTTTAATTATAATTTTAATTGTTCAGATACTTCTTTTTGGCAAATAAAGAAGTTATTATCATTTGCTGAAATTCTATCTGTTTTTATTGGTAATCCTAATTTGTCTAGAATATAAAAATGATAATTCAAAGGATTTAATAATTGGCTTAATTCTAAACCAATTTCATCAGATAAAACCTCTATTAACATGCTAGGCTTGTATTTACTTAAGAAATTGCCCATACCTTTCAAAACTTTAATTTCCAATCCCTCAACATCAACCTTAATTAAATTAATTGATTCAATATTATTATCTTCAATAAAGTTCTCAAGAGATGTTGAATTTATACAGAGCGGATGTACCTTATCAGAAGAATGTGATATGGCAAACTGCTCAATTAGAGAGGCCGAATAAACATTCTGATTTGTATTAGCCATATAAATAGTATTCTCTCCTTTAATATCACTAATAGCAAGGTTGTAGCAATTAATATCGAAATTATTTATCTTGCAATTCTCTAAATACCAATTAAATATATGTGGTATTGGCTCAAACCCATATACCTTGCAATCAGGGTTTACTGCTTTAGCTAATAATGAATAATACCCAGTATTAGCTCCAATATCAAGAATGACATTTGACTTTTTTGCAATTTCTGCCCATAATTCTGTAGATTGTTTTTCCCAATTCATTTTGTTTCCAACACCATACCAAAATAATTTGTTTTCAATTGAAAAACCACGCCTGTTATGACATTTCATTTTAAAAACGAATTCTTTATAATTTATCTTGAATGAACCGCCAAAGTAAAGTTGATTTAAAATGAACTCTGATGGTTGGTAAAATAATCTGAGTAACTTCAATAAAAAGATTTTACCGGGAATTAATCCATAAAAAAACCTAATAATTTTTATTGTTTTTTTTCTCATTTTATTATTTTTCTGCCAATCAAACACCATTTTTCCAGTTTAAAAAGCAAACGTTCAATGAACCATACAATTTTTCGTGTTAACAAGTATCTGTTTAATCTAT
Source organism: Bacteroidota bacterium (assembly GCA_024640925.1). Lineage (GTDB taxonomy): Bacteria > Bacteroidota > Bacteroidia > Bacteroidales > UBA10428 > UBA10428. Next base: position 1,256 of record JAHEEB010000370.1, read on the forward strand.
TGAGTTGATTAATATTATTTGCATATTTGTCATAATCGTTTAATATATTAACCGGAACTAATTGATTCAATACACACTTACGTTCCTTCCATAATAATTCCATATTATTATTGCTGATTCCATTCATTTTGAAATACACCAAATCAACATCCTTGTATAATACTGATTCGTTATTAAGTCCTATTGTAACTAAGTAAAACTTCCAATCGGATACAATTTTAAGATTTTCATCATAAAGTCCGTATTTTTCAAAAAGTGTTCTTTTAATATAAGCTGAAGCATGATTGATGGTGCCTTTATAGAAAGTCATAAAACTATCAGTAATTATTTCTTTATTATACAACTTTTTGCCATTAGAAAAAACTTTTATTTTATTCCCATAAATTATGGAATAATCAGATTTTTCTTGCATCATTTTCTTTGTTGAGTTTTTATCAATCAACCAATCTCCACTATTTAAAAACTGGCAATAATCTCCTGTAGCTTTTTTTATTCCTTTGTTCATTGCATTGTAAATGCCAAAATCCGGTTCACTTGACCACCAAGTTATTTTATCTTTATATTCCTTTATCACATCTAGACTTCCATCTAATGATGCTCCATCTATAATTATGTATTCTATATCTGGAAAGGTCTGGTTAACTACGCTTTCGATCGTTCTTCGTAAACCAGAAGCGTTGTTTTTATTTATTGTAATAATAGAGAGTTTCATAATACCATATGGAAAACTATGAAATGTTATTCTGATATTTAACAGCCTCCATGACTAATGTTTCAAATTTTGCCATTTCAATATTACCAACATGTTCCCCATGATGCTCAAGATCCTGCAAATTAACATCATCAGAACAACCATAAGAAACCGTTTTAATATCTTTAAAACCAGATTTTTGCAATGCTAAGCCTAATAGTTCCTGATCATATATAAATTGATGATTCCAGTTCTTGAAAAGATTATTAAGGACAAAAGCAGGCTTATACATATCAATGCCTTTAATGTATTTTTCTGTAATCCATTCAATATATTTCTCTGATGTTTTTGTTGTTTTACCTGTATAAAATCCAACAAAAGTGCTCATGTTGGGTGTTGCAATTCGAATTTTACCACCCGGTTTTAATATTCTAAACGATTCCAGGAGCATTTTTTGACCATCATCCCATGTGATATGTTCAATCATGTGTTCACTATAAATGTAATCAAATGTGTTATCGCTAAAAGGAAATTTCTTTGTGGCATCGAGCATAATGCAATTGGACGTCGTTGGTATTAAATCAGATGCAAGCCAATCCTCAAGATTCGAAATGCTACTACCAACTTGTAATTTTCGGATCGTATTTTTATACAGATATTGATTGATAATCTTCTTTCTTTTAATTTGGCTTATGAGAACTCTAATCGATGTTAAGTCCTTATACATGCCCATAATCGTAAAAGATCTCTTTAAGATTGTGTTTAATGACATAGAAGGTAAAAAAATAAAAAGAGAGTTATTAACGCTGTTTAAAGTTGAATGATCAACGTTTTCAATACAATTCAAGATTTCAATTTTTTTCTAACTGCTAAACACAATATGCTTTTTTGTAAATAACAAATCATTTCTTTTGTTATCATCTACATTACATGCAGTATAGAATAAAAGTAGGTTATTGTCTATGAAAACCCCAGTTGGTTTGTATAAATAATTATGATTTGAACAATGGCAGTTAATCAAGGGTTTTCTTCTTATAACAAAATTTATATAGTCTTTCGATTCACCAATCATAATATTATCACCCCATTCGGAAACTGTTAGCATATAAAGTTTTCCATTGTTTTCAAATAAATCAAAGTGCCAGTTATCGTGTTTTAATGGTTTTGGAATAAAAAACAGTTTGTTTTTTATTTTGAGTTGTTTAAACTTATCACATGTATAAATTGAATCGATTTTTCCTGTAATTTTAAATTTAAAATCGGGCTCGGTGAGTGAATTGCCTTCCCATACAGCTATTCATAGTGATTTTCGACTTGGCTTGTATTGGTAGTGTGCGGCATAAAACTTGTATTTACCATCGTGTTTAATAAGAAACTTTTACTCCTTCTTTTTCTGCTTTCCTAATTTCATTTATTCTCTTAGTATGGACATTTTTCCAAAGTTCTTCCCTACTTTTCTATACATCAATTATAATATTTAGATGTTCTTCGTATTTAACTTTATTTTTAATAAAAACTTGTTTTGATTGTGAAGTATCGAAAAGATTTTTGAATTCAGAATATATTATGTCTCTTTTTAAATTTTTACAATATTCTTTAATTAAAAGTTCAGTTATATATAAATCATCATTTAATACTAATGGACCTTCGATGATAATAGATCTTGATGTAAGAAAATAATATACTAAATGAATACATGAGTGGTTAATGGTTCCTTTAAAGAAGTTTAGCATTGTTAAATCTTGTCCGGTCATATTTTTATTAATCAGCTTTATACCTCCCTGGAAAGCTATCGTATTACCTGACACAATGCTGTATTCAGAAATGTTTTCAAGCATTTTTTCAGAGACATCGTTTGCATTAAGCTAATCTCCGGAATTTAAAAACTGGCAATAGTCGCCTGTTGCTATTTTTATACCTTTATTCATTGCGTTATAAATACCGGTATCAGGTTCACTTGCCCACCAGTCAATTTTATCTTCGAATTTTTTTATAACATCAATGCTTCCATCTGTTGAAGCTCCATCAATAATAATATATTCGATGTTTGAGTAAGTTTGATTAATAACAGATTGAATCGTCTTTCGCAAACCATATGCATTATTTTTATTTATTGTTATAATTGAAAGTTTCATTAGTTGCCGAGTTTTTCAAATTGCAGTTACTTGTAGATGTTTCTTTTAATATCAATCTCTAAAAGACACAGATGAAAATTCAACAGATAAACATTAACAATATATCTTTTTCTTAATTATGAAAATGCTTTTAAAACCTAATATACGACATAAACGGTTAATCGTCTTTTGCCATAGAGGTCTGGTTTTTCTGCAATAGACATTATAAAAGGCATTAATTATTCTTTTGTCCTCGTATAAAATGTCCAGGAACTTAATGTTTTCATTTAAACATAAATCTGGGTTTTGTAAGCTTTTATTAACATGGCAGTTTTCGCCACTACCGTCGTGCCCAATATTATCAACATACGATTTGGTAGGTACTATCGAGACCCCATGGTTTAGAAAATGGGCTACAGTAAATTGTATCGACCAAATATTTAACTTACCTCTTTGTTGCATTTCAAGTAAATCAAAAACATCATCGCCGCTCCTGTTAAACGCTTCTTTAATATGCAAATTAGTAGCCATTGAATAATAACAGGGGACTTCCCATTTGATTTGTTCCCAGCGATCGTGCCATGTTGCCCAACCCCACGATGAATTACGCAGGCATACAAAAACGTCATAATTATAATCAGTGGGTATAGTTAATTTTGCTGGAGGAAGGCAATAACCACTAATGGAAAAAACACCTTTGTATTTTTCATAGTAACTAAGCGCTTTATTCATATAAGTGAGAAAAGCAGGTGATGTTACCAGGTCATCCTCCATTACGATTACATTGCCATGTTTGTTAACAATTTCTGTAATGCCTTTTCTAATAGAGTTTGCCAGACCATTATTTTTTGTTGATTCAAGAATATTTATTTTGCCACACCATTGGCTCTGGTGTACAATTTCTTTTACTTTTTTTATATTTTCTAATTGCTTATCATTGTCACCTGATTTCGGGCCATCGCAATAAACATAGAGGTTACTCTCTGTCGCCAGCTTGTTTTGCATAAGCGCAGTAAGGGTGCGTTTCGTGTGTTCCGGCCTGTTGTATGTGAATAATACAATGGGGGCAAGTTCGCCCTTGTAATCATCATTCATTGTTTTAGCAATAAGGATAAAAGTCTGTCAGCAAGTACTGAATTGTAAAATTTATGTTTAGCGGTGAAAAAGTTGTAATTGTATTTTTTTACAACATCGCTTACAAATGAATCCGGTGGAGTAAAACCACGCTTAGGGGCATACAATATATAATCGGGTACAATGCCTGTAAGTATCTGCTTTAGAAAATATTTAGGTTGGC
>JAHEEB010001125.1 GCA_024640925.1 Bacteroidota bacterium
ATAAAATTAGTTTGCTAATCTAAAGGTCTTAGTGGCAAAAGAAAAGCCACAAAGGCACAAGGGCACAAAGAACCACAAAGGTAAACCGGCTTAGTAAGGTACTTCCTTCAACAACGCTGGTCTATCTGATGTGCAAAACAAAATGCTTCAAAAGAAGTAACCTTCGAAGCATTTTCAATCTAGCACTCTTAATGATTACAATTTCATTTTACATCTGTATTTTTCGTGTTGCGGAATACTCTCCACAACTTACCTGAACAAAGTAAATACCATGTTCATCGGATAAATTAATATTTTTTTCATCCACTCCATGGGGTTTAAAAAATTGTTGAGATTCAATCAGCTTTCCTGTTGAATTGTAAACTTTTATAAAAAATTCCCCAGGCTGCTCATTTTGAATAGAAACCAAAACCTCGTTATCGTTGTTTTTGTATATTAAAAGTTTTTCGTTTTGTTCTTCAGTACTCACTCCGACAGGAATCGTTGCAACACATGATATTTCATTGCTGTATGATGATTTTACTGTTCCTTTATAGGCCCTGACCCTGAAATAATAGTTGGTACCTTCCTTTAATCCAGCACAGTTATATGTTACAGTATCGGCAGCAACTTCAGCAACCTGAATGTAATGTAAACTGTCGCCTTCAGAGATTTCTATGGCATAACCAGTTTCTTTATCGGAATTGTCTTTCCAGTTGATTTTTATTTCGGTACCTGAACTATTTTTTGCTGTGAGTTGTTTGGGACAAGCAATTAAATCTTCTATCGGACCGGTTTGAATAAGTTCGATACCAGTTCCGGTTCCCAGGTTTCTTGAATACTGCCGGTCGGCAGAATTATTCCAATGTTCATATGCTCCAAGACTGGTAAGAGGTATTCCATCATTCTCCGGATCATAGCTTATTCCTGTCGGCCATTTAGAAGGATCGGCAGCTTGTTCAAGATGTTCACAAATTCCTTTCATTGTTACATAAGGGAAAGCGCAACCTGCATAGTACTGACTCGAAATTATATCGTAACAAACCGATTCGATTGCTACCATGTCCTGTGATGCAAGAATGGATGAGCACCAGTCGCCATAATAAGGCTCATTCTTAAATTTGACAGGCTTCCCATATGCATCGGGTGAAAAAAATGTTCCATCCACAAGATTTAGCATAGTTTTTCCTCCCAGATCCTTGTGTCCCATCAAATCAACCAATACCCTGTATGAGCCGTTAACCCTTGAAACCATATTGAAATCGGGACTCACCATACCATTGTGCATTTCTATTGCCCATATCCTTCCAATGGCGCCAAAAAAATTTTTAGAGGTCGATGTTATACCCTGACCGCTATGCGCTTTAAGGGCTGCTATATTTATTATGTAATCGGCATCTTTAAAAACCGAATAAACAGTACTTCCTTTTAAAGGTGCATTGCTATAATTCTTCAGGACTTTACCTTTATCGGAAAAATACACAACGGTATCGGTTGTGACTGTTGCCAGGGTTCTTTCATACGTATTTGAATGTCCTAAATAATGAACCCCTGGAAAAACAGCATGCATAATATCGAAATTATATTTATGGATATCACGCATGGGATCTCCAATATAGATGTTTTCTTCAGGCACTCCGGCATCGTATACAAGTTGTTTAAGAACCGACAGCATTACATAGGGGCCACCATCGTGTGTTCCAAAAGCTTCTACATTATTCTTAAATGAATAATCGGCATTAAGGTTTCTTCCCAGACTGTTGCCATATATATCGAATTCACTTCCTGTAATTGAAGGATGTCCCCAGGCGCTATTGCAATTGATTTTGATAAAAACTTTTTCACCTGTTTGATATCCTTTATTGCCCTTCTCATGATTCGCATTAAAATATCTGAATAAAGTATCCCAGGCTTCTTTGATTTCTGCCTCTCCTGTAAGAGAAAGAATAGAATTTTTGGTCATGCGGTTAATAATTGCAGAATCGACATTATCAAGAAAGAAACTGGCATTTGTTCCGGTGGGTGTAAAGTTTTTATTA
>JAHEEB010001126.1 GCA_024640925.1 Bacteroidota bacterium
ATAATATTTCCCTTCAAAAAGCCTTTTTTGAAAAGTTTAAAGCGGCCTTTATCGGCACATACAGCAACTCATCAAACCAGGAAGAAACAATTGCCGACATCCTGAACCTCCGGCTTACCTGCGGCTATACATTGCAGAAGAGGCATAACTTCAACCTGAGCGGTGCTATGGTCAACAACAAAGGTCTTCAGGGCACATCAACCCAATATTCGGTAAATCTTTCCTACAGCTATATGTTTAATTTTTTGGTAGACAGGGAGAATAAGAAATATAAATTCAAGGGGAATTTTTAATTCGGGTTGTTTAACATTAACTAATTTTATCAAATGCCAGAAAATACAACAAAAGAAGATATTCAGTTCTACAATGAATGCCTGGATATGCTTGGTAGCTATAACCAGGGAGGTACTGATCCGGAGTTGTCCCGGGAACAGCTTGACAGGTTTCACAAGATTGCAGGAGAGCTGATGAATAATAAAATAATGGCATTTTTTGGAAGATGAAGAAATTAGTTGTTGCCAAAACCTGGGTTGAACATTGGAAAGAATTTGCTGAAACAAAACTTTCATTACAGAAAAAAGGGTACCCTATGGATGAAACCTTGATTTTTGTAAAAAACATCTATGATACTGCAAGAAAGAAAATATTGCCTCAGATCAAATATCCATCCATACTTTTTGTTGTCCCTTCAGCATCCGGGCAAAATATAATACCCTCTATTTTTGCTGAGCTGATACGGATTGATTTTAGCAATAAATGTACTATTCTTAATCAGGATATGACATTTGCCCGATGTAACTATTACTACGAGTCAAAAAACAGACGAATACAATCCGATAAACTTTCAACCCCTGTAGATTTTACCTTATCAAATCTGGATGTTTTAAAAGAATATGTAAATACGAACATTCCCTTTTTTATTGTGGATGATATTTGCTGCACCGGTGAAACTGTGGTTAACCTGAGAAAAAGGTTGGAACAAAACGGAATACCTGTAAAGGGTATCGTTGCAATGGTTTCCAGAAGAGATTCTTTCATTGAAAAGAGAGAACTTAGAGAGTTTATTTACCTGATAAAACGAAATCCGGCATATTTGACAAAAACGAATGCAATAAAGAAAGATGTAGAAACTTACCTCTCAGGATACCTGCCAAATAAATTATCAAAAACCAGGCAATTAATAAATCCTGAATTTCCTGATCAAATTGATAAGGCTGTGGATACAATAAGAGCCGGGGCTGCCTTGTATAGGCAAATTGGGTTGGATCACTGAAAAACTGAAAATCAAATGTCAAATTAACCAATACTCTCAATCCTCTCACCACAAATCTTCTGAGTCATTTCCCTTAACACTTGTACCCTTTCACCAAGGTATACCAGGTCTTCTTTGGTTATGTGATACTGTTTCATCCTGTATCTGGCATCGATATATGCACGTACCAGAAGCTCGAATCTGTCAATTTGTTCATTGGTTTCTTTCGGGAAAACTTCTTTAAAACGGGAATCAACTGACTGTGCCTTTGCGTCTAATTCTGCCAGATTGTGCTCCTTAGGTCGGTAATCAGTAAAAGTGAGAAGAATGGTTGTGTAATAACGTTCAGCCGTTTGGTGAAGTTGGAAGGCTGCTTCCTTCAAGGTATTTTTACTTATACCAAAATTAAAATATTCAAAAAAATTATTTGCACTCTCAAACCACTGCTCAAAATTCTCCTGCATTTTGGCCTTTTGTTCTTCAGTGGTGAGTATTTTGGGCTCGGCCAGTCCGAATTTACCACTATCGAAAAGCATAATGCCTTCTTTTTTAATATCGGAAAAGAAGTAATTGCCATACAACAGTGCGTTGTTTACATGTTTTATGCCATGAAAAATCGTATTAATAGAAGTCTTTACCCTGCCAGGCACAACGCACTTCTCATTGATGGCTTCTTCTATTTTTATTTTGTTTGAAAAGTTTTCTGTTGGTGTTATTACCAGAATATCGTAATCGCTATCGTAAGAGTAAGTTGTTCCATCTTCG
>JAHEEB010000371.1 GCA_024640925.1 Bacteroidota bacterium
ATCCGCTCAAAATTGTGGCATGGGGAGGTTCTGCCGGAGGACATCTTTCCGCTTTGTTAGGAACTTCTGGCGATATCAAGGAACTTGAAGACTTGACTTTAGGAAACTCTGAACAATCAAGTCGTGTACAGGCAGTAGTTGATTGGTTTGGGCCGACCAATTTTCTGAAAATGGATGAACAATTAAACGAAAGCGGAGTTGAAAAACCACAACGTCATTCTGTTCCTGATTCCCCCGAATCAGAACTTCTGGGCAAAAACCTGGAAGAGGTACCTCAGCTGGTTCATGAATCAGACCCGGGAACCTGGGTTTCGTCTGACGACCCTCCATTCTTTATACAACATGGATTAGAAGATAACCTGGTTCCCTACCAGGGTTCTGTTATACTTGCCCGTAAACTGGGAAAAGAACTGGGATATAAAAAAGTATCACTGGAACTGTTTCCAGCTACCCGACATGGCGGCGAGGCTTTTAATACACAAGAAAACGTTAATAAAGTATTTTCTTTTCTGGATAAATACCTTAAGGAATAGTTTTTTCACTAGCTCCGTCTTTTGTTTATAAGCTCGTTAATATTGCGGAGCATTGCTATATTTGGGATGAGACTTAAGGAGAACTTATAGAAAGAAACCCGAAGATTGTCATTAAATCTGAAGATTTGTATGCATCGAATTCGCTATTGAGCAATTTTGGTTTATTGGTTTAAAAGGTTATAGAAAATTCGTTATTTTAGCTTCAAACAATAGCACTTTTGAAAACACTGAATCCGATGAATACATTTACATTAAACTTAACACAATCTAATAATGAGGAAAACTCTATTCACTATTCACTGATCACTATTCACTGATCACTAATCACTGATCACTAATCACTGATCACTATTCACTGATCACTAATCACTAATCACTAATAACTATGTACTACAGGGTGAAAAAATATAATCCGGACAATCCAACCATGTTTGTCTTAGATAAAGATGAAAATTTGGAGGATCTGATTTCAAGGATAAATATTGATTGTGCAGGATTGGGGCCTAAAAGATTTACTAATTCAAGGTTCATTCAAAGTCAGCAAATAATATGTGTTTCACTGGGCAGTATTTTTAAAGACTCAGATATAATTGAAGAATAAAACGATACAAAATGAGAAGACTATTTTACTTTGTAATTATTTGTCTGTTTATTAATTCCATAAATGCACAAACAACATTAAAAAGATATAAAAGTTTGACAAAAGGAATTGTAGATACCAACCTGGTATTGATAAATGTTGCTTCGGCTACCATTTCTCCAGCGTTAATCACCCCTTCCTTTAAAACAATATATGATTTAACAGCAGAGGGTCAAGCTGCTGTACTTTCGGAAAAAACAAATGATCAGATAACCGAATTGCTCAATAAAAAATTTCTGAATGACCAGCATACGAATGAGGATTTAATTGATTTAACTAACCGGAATATTCGTATTACCTTCTCAATTAACCGCAAAGTTGACTACAGCAAAAAAAACTTTAATGCCTACGACAGAATTGAAAACTTGAATTATAGTTATGAAATATCGGATACACTGAATTCGGATGTTAAATTCACGAACTGGAATAAATATACCACAGAATATGGTACACTTGATATTGGTTCGCTGGAATATAATCAAACCTTTTCTGCAAACTTGGATGTGACCGGAAAGCTTGGTGCAAGTAAAAGTGTTAACGAATTGAAAAAAACTGATGAAAATAATTCCATTGAGAAATCTTCCACTCTGGGGCCTGAATTGTCGGCAAATGCCAATGCAGGATATAGCCGTTCGAAAAAGGAGAACCAATCGATTAAAAACAGGTTTATTCAATTAACAGGAGAATTTTCCGAAAAGAAATTTAGTATTTATCAGCAGGGAACAAGAGAAACCGAATTAGCCGGAAATGTAAGCATTGACCTGACTATTTCTCTTCCGAAAGATGAAAGGTTGATAACTACTTTCATTGGTTTAAATGACGAAAACAACTTGCATAATCCGCCAGACAAGATAAAAATAGATATTAACCGGTATTATATTCCCGATTTGGATAATTTGGAAAATGGAGTAACAGGAGTTTTAAACTATAATTATGTAGTAAGGCATATCCATAAAAATGCCAAAACCTTTGCCGAATTTGATGATAAAATCTGTTTTATAACTGGTGATAAAACTTCTGAAGTGACGTTAATTGAGAAAAAAGATCTGATTGTTCCATTGTTTTATATAGATATTTACGTAGATAATTCTTATAGAAGTTTAACCTTTGATGATGGTATAGTAATCCAGTTTTTAACCTATGGAGAAGCTTTAGAATTTAAAGCTTGGTTAAAAAGTGAGCTGCCAAAACTTCAAGCAAACACTGATCTTGTAATTTCAGGAAAGAAAATTGTGTTTGAAAATTTTAAATGTTCCGATTCGAAGGTAAAAAGTAATTTAAAAAATATGAATATTGACGAAATAGGATTGGACTAGGCCACCGATCACCGATCACTGATCACTGATCACAGATCACCAATCACTTTTTACTTTATACTTTTTTTACAAAAAAACATTGCTTACTTTTGACCCCCGTTATTTTGGAAATAAAGCAATTCAATGTACTTCATCAGTAACGTCTGTTCTTTTTGCAAAAAATACTGGCAAAAGTATCGCAGTTTAAAGCAGACCATAAAACAGAAACCTTTATATATAAGGTCGCTCTTTCTCTTTGCAAGAATCTGCTTCTGGAGCATTGTGTATATCACAGTTCTCGACAATAATTTTTTATGGCTTTTCGGGAAATCGCCTTGTATTAACGAACTTAATAATCCACAGTTGGAAATTGCTTCGGAATTATATTCTTCCGACAGCGTTCTCATAGGAAGGTATTTTGATAAAGATCGTACACCTGTTACCTACAGTCAAATATCTCCTTTACTCATTAAGATTCTTGTAGCTACCGAAGATCAACGTTTTTATAAGCACTCAGGGGTTGATTTGCGTTCCACCGTTTCCATTTTCGTTTACATGGCACAGGGTAAAAAACGAGGAGGGAGCACCATAACACAACAGTTGGTTAAAAATCTGTTTAAAACACGATCAAATTATTCACGCGGGCTATTGGGGCACATTCCCTTTATACGCACCATTATATATAAGACAAAGGAATGGATCAGTGCTTTCAAAATAGAGATGTTCTATACCAAAGAGGATATACTTGAAATGTACCTCAATACAGTCGATTTCGGAAGCAATTGCTTTGGTATTCATACTGCAGCTAAGGTGTTTTTCAATACTACTCCTGACAAACTAACTGTAACTCAGTGTGCAACTTTAGTAGGAATGCTAAAAGCGCCAACCCAATATAGTCCAGTTCATAACCCGAAGAACTCCCTGATGCGGCGAAATGTGGTGCTCGGTCAATCGTTTAAACAAAGAATAATAGACTCTATTGAATTCGATTCGTTGAGAAAGCAACCACTTGGATTGAATACAAATTTCAATGAAGATGAAAGCAATACTGGGTATTTCAGTAATATGGTTGCTCAGTATTTAAAATTGTGGCTTAGAGAAAATAACTACGATTTGTATACCGATGGACTTAAAATTTATACCACTATTGACTCTGAATTGCAGCATTATGCCGAAGATGCTACTACCGAACAAATGAAAATACTCCAAAAGAGTTTCGATAATTATATTGGAAAAAATGATCCCTGGCAGGACCAAAAGGGTAAACCTATTCCAGGTTTTATTAACCAGCTTGTGGAACAGGAACCATATTATAAAAAACTGGCAGAAAGATTCAACAACAATCAGGACTCCATAGACTATTACCTGAATCTAAAACACCGTATGAAAGTTTTCACATGGAAAGGTGATAAAGACACTACTTTTAGTCACCTCGATTCCTTAAGGTATTTCAATAGTTTTCTTCACAGTTCCTTTGTATCAATGGATCCATACACCGGGCATGTTTTAACCTGGATTGGAGATATCAATTATGATTACTTTAAATACGACCATGTAAAGCAATCGAAGCGACAGCCAGGTTCTACCTTTAAAACCTTTGTCTATACAGCTGCCATTGATAATGGTTATGCTCCATGCGATCAGATGATTGATTCACCGGTTACAATTAAGTATACCGAAAACGGTGAAGAAAAAATATGGTCTCCTCAGAATGTTACCTGGGTGTTTACGGGAGATACTGTAAGTTTGAAATATGCTTATGCCGTTTCTATAAATTCCGTAGCTGTGCAGCTTACAAAAAAAATAGGCTGGAAAAAGGTAATAGAGTATGCAAAAAAAATGGGAATTACTTCTAAGTTAGCCGAAGTGCCGTCTGTAGCTATAGGATCGAGCGATGTGTCGCTTCTCGAACTGGTCAACGCCTATTCCCCCATTATTAATGGTGGATATAAGGTAGAACCGCTAATTGTAACCCGCATTTATGATAAAAACGGAAAACTAATTAAAGAGTTCCATGTACAAAAAACAAGGGTAATAAGCGAAGAGACAGCCTGGCTAATGGTGCAAATGTTGCGTGGAGGACTATCAGAGCCGCATGCAACTACACAGGCACTCTTTGCTTACGATCTTTTCAGATCTAAAATAGAATACGGGGGCAAAACCGGAACTTCACAGAATAATTCCGATGGGTGGTTTGTGGGAGTAAGTCCTAAAATAATAGGTGGAGCCTGGGTTGGGGGAGAATACAGGAGTGTACATTTCCATTCAGGCTCGCAGGGCGAAGGATGCCATACGGCCTTACCCATTTTTGGACGCTTTATGGAAAAAGTAGTAAGAGATAAAAAATTCGATTACTTGAAAGTTGCTTTCAGTAAACCTTCAAAAAAAATTAATAAACCATATTCATGTCATACAGTACTTCCAAAAGATACGCTGACAATCGATTCATCGCTGGTTGAGTATTAATTTTTATGTTTTGCAAATTGGATAATCAGAAACATAGGGCCGTGTAATTTTCAAAGAATGGTATCACCAGCCTAAATTATTATGTGCCTAAAAGCACATTTGTTAATGGGAATTTATTCTATAAATATTTCGTGCCTAAAGGCACATATGCTTACCGTTCAAATGAGATCGAACAGGGCTTTGTCCCTTTAGGGACAATATATTTATAGCAAAAATCAACAAGAAAAAAAATGTCCCTTTAGGGACATAATCATTGAGGCACACAAAAAATTGAAGCGGTTCAAGATCTTCGAATACCGATGAACCCTTTATTGGATAAACCGAGATTGAGTGTATGTTCAAAACCACCCGTGTAATTTTCAAAGAATGATATCAGCAGGCAATAAAGAATACCTAAATTATAATGTA
>JAHEEB010000024.1 GCA_024640925.1 Bacteroidota bacterium
AAAACTTTACCTGCCTGGGCGCACAAGAGAACTTGCTAACAGGTTAGGCTTAAAGATTGGAGAAGTACAGGTACGCAATAATAAAACCCGCTGGGGAAGCTGTTCCGGTAAGGATGGCATTAGCCTGAATATTCACTTGATGCGTTTACCGGATAATTTATGCGATTATGTGATTGTTCACGAGCTGGGACATGTTGTCCATAAAAACCACAGCAAAAAATACTGGGATTTCCTGGAACAGGTTCTCCCGGGGGCTAAAAATCTGGACAAAGAGTTGAATAAATACCACCTGGTTTATTGGTGAAGAATTAGATATTTTTACTGATAAAATTTTACATACTTCTTTGAAATGGATTAAAACCAGTGTAAAATTTGTCTTAAAAATAATTAACAGGCTTTTTCTTCCATTATGAGTAATTAAGAAAAATCCTGTCTATTCCTTTATTGAAGTTATCTATGAAAATATTTATCAATTTATCGTTATCACCTGTCAAAGTATGAAACTAACGATCGGATTTGTAGGATTAGTTTTCATTATATTTGCTTATAACCAATTAATAACTAAACTATGAAACAAGTACAATTAATCATTATCCTCTTTGTAATTGGGCTAATTCCATCTAAATCTCAAAATTGTAAAGCATATATTCCCGGAAAGGTTGGAACCGAGATTGAATTAACCCAATATGATAAAAAAGGCAAACCGACCAACATCAATCGCCAAAAGCTCACTAATATCAGAAATTCCGGCGACACCACCATTTTTGATATTCATCAGGTAATTACAGATGAAAAAGGCCAGGAACCTATGGAAAACAATTTTTCCTTTAAATGCCTTGGGGAAACATTTTTTATCGATATGGATGCCTATGTTGACCAAAAACAAATGGAATCGTATAAAAATATGGATGTTAAAATTACTACCAGCGAAGCTGATATCCCTGCTTCAGCTGCGGCAGGACAAACCCTCAAAGATGGCTTTTTTAAGATGGAAATGATGGCTGGTGCAATACCCATGACTATTAAGGTCGACCTAATTAACAGAAAAGTTGAAGGGTTCGAAACCATAACAACTCCTGCCGGATCATTTGAATGTATCAAACTATCGCAGGACATTAAATCTCAGTTTGGATTTGTAAAAGTCGCCGGGCATTCGATAACCTGGTATTCCGAAAATGTTGGTACAGTAAAATCAGAAAATTATAATCAGGATAAGCTTACCTCTTATATGCTTCTGACAAAAATAACGAAGTAATATTTCTTTTTCTTTTATTAAAAGAGGCTGTTCCAGATACCTGAAATAGGACGGCCTCTTTTTATCTTATGAATGTCTTCTATTGATTAAGTTTAAACTAATCGTTTTTCTGATCAGAACTCTGGTTTTCAACCATATGTTCCAACCATTCCATAAACATTCTTTCCTTCAACCTGTTTTACAGAAATCATCCAGGTTACATTTATATCAGATGATGGTCCGGTTAATTTATAGGTAATAATATAAATGTCCTGATCCGGTATAATACTGGTATTTTCCATTGCTTTAACTTTTCCAAACTCAATACATTCATATGTATCTGGATTGTCAGCACGATACCCGCATTGAAATTCATTTAGAAATTGTTGTGTGTTTCCCTTTAAAAGTCCATCGTGTTGAGCTCTCCGGTAATCTTCTTCCATCATCGACATAACTTTTACTTTATCTCCGGCTATCAAAGCTGATTCAAAGTTTTTCAAAAACTGATAAACCTCAGTTGGTATATCCTGTGCATCTCCCAAAACAACAGCTCTGCTTTGGATTGGAAAAAACAAGAACAGTAAAAATGAAATCGAAACGACCCATATTCTACTAGATGTTCTCATGGATTTTTTTATTTTTCAAGAACCGACAATATTTTATCTGCTGAATGACCATCTCCATAAAGTGAATTCATTTTTGGGAATGTTTGTCCCATATAATTCCTGAATGAATTTACAATTTTTTCTGAATTTGAACCCACTAAGGTATTCACTTTATTATTTATCAGCTCTATCCATTCAGTTTCGTCACGTAATGTAATACAATATTTGTTAAAAAAGTAGGCTTCTTTTTGAATTCCTCCACTATCGGTCATTACAAGAGATGTATTTTTAAGCAGTTCGATCATATCAAAGTAACCTACAGGTTCAACAGGTTCGAAACCAAGTTTTAGTCCAGTCTCGTTGAGTATTTTTCTTGTTCTTGGATGAAGTGGGAGAATTACCCGTAGTTCATCATTAACCTGGTTTAACGCTTCTACTATTGATTTTAAACGATTGGGACTATCTGTGTTTTCTTGTCTATGAACTGTGCAAAGTACAAACTCCCCCGGTTTAAGATTTTGTTTATGAAACCATTCCGCTTTTCCTGCAGAATTATTGCTATAATATAAAGCCGCATCGTACATAACATCACCGGAGTGATAGATTTGGTTATCGAAATTGTCAAACCCTTCAAGCTTAAGGTTATTGATTGCCGTTTGTGTCGGACAAAACAAATAATCTGAAATCCTATCGGTTAATATACGGTTTATCTCCTCAGGCATAGCCATATTAAACGAACGCAATCCAGCCTCCACATGAGCTACTTTAACCATTATTTTTTTAGCCGCAAGTGCACCAGCAATGGTTGAATTTGTATCGCCATAAACCATAAGTATGTCGGGCTTTTCAGCTATAATCACCTTTTCAATTTCCTCAATCATTCGACCTGTCATAGCTCCATGGCTCATGCTGTTAATATTCAGGTTGTAATGAGGGAAAGGGATTTCCATCTCATCGAAAAAAATATCCGACATGTTTTTATCGAAATGCTGACCTGTATGTACCAGTATTTCTTCGATATTAAAATCTTTAACTCTCCTGCTCACAGCAGCAGCCTTAATAAATTGAGGACGAGCACCTATTATGGTTAGAATCTTAGGCATCCGCTTTTTTACTCGTTTTCGATGTGTAAAAAGGATAGATTATAGATCCAATAAAAAGTAGAAGCAATAATACAGAACTTGCCTTGGATATTTTTTCACCAAGATAATATGATTGAGGTTTAAAATTAAACTCAATGGTATGATTTCCCTTGGGAATTTTCAACGCCCTTAATAAATAATTTGAGCGTATATATTCTACTTCTGCCCCATCGACTGTAACAATCCAACCTTTGGGGTAATATATCTCAGAAAATACAGCTAATTGATCACTTTTAGAGGACGATTCATAAATAAGCCTGTTGGGGCTGTATTCTTTTAACCTGATAAATGCTATGGAATCATTAACCGTTGGAGTAAACCCTTCTAAAGCTCCCTTATACCGTTGATCAATAACAACCTGGCTGTCCACCTTAATTTTGCCGATCAAATCCATTTCTTCGTTTGCATCCTTAGCCCATACAATTTCTTTAGCAAACCATACACTCCCCAATGCTTTTTGATTTAAAACAGGTGCCTTATCAGGGCTATAAATTAAATATTTTGTATTGAGCATATTTAAGGTTGGGCATTGTTCAAATGCTTTGTTAATGTCTGTCCCTTTATTAAGATCTGCAAATAATTGCTGGATTTCGGGTTGAATCCGGAATTCAATCAATTCCTGGTAACGTTTCATTTTTGCTCCGGAATATCCACCTAATGATTTATGAAAATAGGAGGTAGTAGCTTCATTAAAAATATCGACAGAAGCGTTGAGTACCCGATAATCCTGTTCCGGATCTTGCAAAATTATTTGATCAGCAACCGATTCGGTGAAAAGTGTTTTTTGTTTTTGTTTGGGCATAAAATTATCTTCGTTCAGATATCGTTTCCCAACACCCCACATATCAATAAGTATGAGTAATCCAAGGCCAACAATAAAATGGAGTAGCTTAATTTTCTCCTTAACAAACACGAATATAAGTGCAGCTGCTACTAAAATAAAAAACAAAGAACGCCATGCATCTGTGCGAAACATGGTTGCCCTGTCGGCTTGCAATGAGTCAACAAAATCTGTTGCTCCTTTAGCAATATATTGGCTGTCAGTTAAAGCTTCGAAATTAAAGAGTGCCTTTGCAAACAAGATAAAAAACAAAATTAGTCCTCCGACAATTGCTGTTGAATATTTCAGCCCATTTAATATTTCTTTCTTTGTGATATTTCCTTTGATAATTCTATCAAGTGCTAAAAGAGCAAGCAAAGGAATTGTAAATTCGGCTATAATAAGTGTGATAGAAACTGCCCTGAATTTGTTGTAACCTGGCAAATAATCGAGTAAAAAATTAGTAATATGCGGTACGTTTTTGCCCCATGCCAATACAAAAGAAACTATTGTTGCGGCTAAAATCCACCACCTATACTTATTCTCAACAAGAAATAATCCTAAAATAAACAGGAAACAAACAATAGCCCCAGCATAAACCGGTCCTGAAGTAGAGGACTGTTTACCCCAATAAGTAGGCATTTGTTGTATAGTTTTTTTTGCTTCTGCTCTACCTTGAACTTTAGTCAAAAAATCAAATGTTTTCGAACTTTCAGACAGAGGACTTACAGAAGCACCGCCCATAAAATTCGGAATAAGGAAGGTGAATGTTTCGGGAATACCATAACTCCAGGCGGTCACATAATCTTTATCCAGACCGGAAGTTTGATTTTGGGCATCTATTTTTAGTTCAGATTTGCTACGTGTGGAGAATTTGCCATACTCATAAGTAGTCCATAAGCTTTGAAAGTTCACTCCTATGGCAATTAATGCCATTATTGAGACAAAAGCAGAGGATATAAAGAAATTCTTAATCGTATTTTTCTTAATACTAAAAATAAAAAGACTGACAATAAAAAAAAGTAATATTATTGCTGTGTAGTAAGTAATCTGCAAGTGGTTGACAAAAAGCTGCAATGCTAAAGATAATCCGAACACGGTGCTACCTAAGAGTTTTTTATCCAATTTTTCATCCTGGAAAGCTAAGTAAAACCCTCCGATCATGGGAGGCAAATAGCCCAACGCCATAACTTTTGAAATATGACCTACAGAAATAATTATAAAAAAATAGGACGAAAAAGCATAAGCAATTGCACCAACAGCCGAGAGTTTTAGGTTAGATGTAAAACTTAATGCACAAACATAAAATCCGATTAAAAAAAGGAAAATGTGAGCTGCCGGACGTTTATGGAAAATATTTAAAACATTATGAATTTTCTGAATAATATAAGTCTTTTGAGAATTAGAAATAAGAAAGGTTGGCATACCTCCAAATGCACTATTTGTCCATAAAGCAACTTCCCCGGTCTTTTTTTCAAAGTCAGCCTTTTCTTTTGACATTCCTAAATACTGGTTTTTGTCTGACTGAAATAATACCTTATTGTCGAGTTGAGGTAAGCAGAATATAAACGAAATCACCAAAAATATGCCAATTATAATCAGATGTTCTGATAGATTTTTAAACCTGATTTTTTCCATCTTTTAAGATTTTTGTTGTATTAATTTAGTTTTATGATTTAGTATTCTCCACTATATTCCACAATTCCTGAATAAAGTTTTTAGCAAAATGCTAAAAAAAAGATACATCTGCAGGAAATAGAAGAAAATTTTCTATTCCTGCAAATGTATCAATTATTCTTTATTGAAAATAAAATGTTAGAGCTAGTAGCTATTATTTATAAATTTTAATGTTTTAATAACCTTGTTATTTTTGAGAATTGCATGATAAACACCAGAGGGGAATTTGCTTATATCAAACACTACTTCCTGTTCACCATTTAGTTCTTGTGAGCATATTGTTTGTCCCAGCGTATTTATTATCATCAAATTGTTGAATTGTGAATTATCCTCGCCAAAATGAATCGTAAATTGTCCATCAGGATTGTTTGTAATGTAAATATTCTTTGGTACGAGCTGTTCAATGTTTTCGGTATGTGCCTGGATAACAACTAGTACATTGCTATAAATTAAATTATCAATATTTGCTTTAACCCGGTAATACATAGTATCACTTTCAACAGGAAATGTTAAATTCCAGATGTCATCTGTTTCTTCAGGGTTTTTATCAGAATCTATTGATAGGCTGTTTACAGAGGTACCTTTAAGTAAGTAATAATCAGAAGAAAAAATCGGGTCGAATGATTTAGTCATATAATTAAAAGAGAGGAATCCTTCATAATCATTCCATGATAAATTAATTTGTCCATCTACTGTCTTACTGGTTAAATATATTGGTTTAGAAAGATTATCGACACTTCTTAATCCACATAAATCCTTCCTGTATACTTCATAATACATTGTGCTGTCGAAAGTAGCTGAGTCGGTATAACTACATAAATAAAAATTACCCATACTATTACCCACAAAATCAGATGATTTATTTTTAAACAGAAGAATCGTATCAATTTTGTTGGTTTTAAGAATATATACTGAATCGTTGCTATAAGGATCGGTAAAGAAATTGATTACCGGTTGATTTTGATCAGAGAAATTAATTCTGGGATTAATCTGTACCAGGTTCAGATAGTCATAAAGATCAGAGTATACAACTTTTTGGTTCTGGCATCCGGAACTATCGGTTACTGTGAGTCCAACAGGGTAGTACCCTTCATAATCATAGTGTATTTTATAGTGCCCAATGTTAGAACCCGAATCGATAATAGCACTATTCCAATCCCATTCATAATCCAGGTTACTTATGGAATTGCCAGTAACGGAGATCCCAGCATAATTTTTGCAATCTTCATCGGGTGTTAGAACCAGGTTAAAATTAGGTGCAATTCGTATATCTACTGTATCAAAGATTGTGTCTCTGCATCCCTGATTATCAATTATTACCGAGAGACCCCAACATCCGGTTTTTGAATAATTTACCTCAATGGAAGTATCTGCATTTTGTCGACTATTCTGTATACTGTCAAAGTTGTACTCAAAAGTTTCCAGGCCCGATGGCGTATAATCTACATTTTTACTCAACACCACCAGCATGTTTTCATTCGATCTAAGACAGTGGTAGTCCGAATCTGTCATCAATGTATCCCATTTTGAATAGTAAGATAGTTGATCGTAATTGGGTACATTTATTAAGTTCAACTTTATTAAATTACTGTGATAATCAGGGTAATCGGAAGTACTAACCCGTAAATAATTTTTTTGTTTGTTGTATTTTAGAATTTCTGATAAGGGGACTTTCCATTCAAATGAAGAAGAAGTATCAGTACTTACAATATTTATCGGATTAGTAAATACAGAGCTGTCAGATAATTGCAGGGTAAAAACGTTCGACTTGCTGTAAAGTGTATCTACTGCGATCTGAACAATTGCCGTATCGTTTTTATTTGGCATACAAAAATCAGTGTTCTTTAATATTGCAGAAAATGTGCGTTTATCTTGAATCAGAATAAACAAAGTGCTTTTATCGCTATATTTATTGTACCCAAGGCTATATAAATCGCCCGATTCAGAAATTTTAGAATAAAAAATACGAGATGCATAATTGGGATTTGGGCGCAATAAAACTTTTGTAGAAAGAATATTTCCAGAAGTATCTATTTCACTGTAATAAGTAGTATCCGTAATTTTATATACAGCCATAAAATTATCGTTGGCCAGTTTCATAAACGAGGTAGGATCTGTAAAAGGATAATGGTTTTTAACCCATACTTTATTCCCGTCTTTATCACATTTTATAATAGGAAAATAATTTGATGTGCCATTATAATATAGACAACTATCACTTCCTTCAGCAATATACTCTCCACCCATCATTTCACTATTTATATGTCGTTTTGTCCATAACGTATCACAATCGGCAGTAAATTTTATAAGACAAGGATTCATATCCGCGTCGTGTAGGCTATAGTATATATTGCAGCTGCCAATTATTATCAAATTTCCATCAGAAGAGGGTGTCATGTAACTTAATTCCCAGTCATTATAATTTAGTTCCGCTCTGGTTATAAATTCTTTTTTCAAAAGAATATTTCCATTGGCATCAATTTTCAATAACTCCAATGCATATGCAGTTGTTTTGCTTTGGCCTGCTAAATAAATCATCCCGTTGTACACCGTTACCGCCTCAAAATAACAATCACTGAAATTGATATTCCATAAAATTTCGCCATCATTGTTTATTCTGAGAATATTACTTTCCTTAACAAGGATGAAACTTTCATCATCATAAATTACTATATTGTTTCTTGATTTATAATATGTTGTCGGCAGATTAGCTTTAGTCCAGAGTAAATCCCCATCGGAATTCAGTTTAAAAAGTTTGTCGTAAAAGGAAACAATGGTATTTTCGTCGGCAGTTATAATAAATTTTGATTTTTCCGCGAAATTAGCATTTTCTTTGAGCTCATAAAATTCATTGTATTGAACTGATTGAGTGTAGACAATGTTTACAAGCATCAGAGTTAAGATAACGAGAATAAGTTTTTTTGTTTTCATGTGCTTAGATTTAAGGAATAGAAAAACAAAATCGTCTTATTTAAAGATCTCAAATTACCAAAAATCCCTTACTCGAAATGAATAAATTTTAGAAAAAGTGCACTTTTTGTTTGCAGTTTGCAGTATTGCATATGACTAAAACCATCCTGCTCACTTACATCCAATGGTATGGTACATCTGCTCCCTGTCATATTTCTGATTTCTTTTCATGTAAGGTAGAGATATCATGGTGGATCTTGGAAATCTTTTTAGGTTGTACTATACACTACACTACTTTGCAGTGTGGATACAATGAAAAAGCGTAGGAAAGCCTATGCTTAGTGCTTTGTTCAAGGGTTGTGCTTGTTATTTGGACAAGCTACGCTTAGTCTGTGGAATTTTGTTTTTTATTTGGATAATCAACGATAAGTCTGGGCTTCCATGCTTCGTTCTAAATTTCTTTCTTATTTTTTCTCCAAAATGAGTATGGAATGGTTGAATGAATCGGTTCCTGCATTTCTGAAGTCATTTTTGCTAAAAACTTCGTATTTAAAGTTTAAATCTTGAAACAGTTCACTATAGTTTCTGGGGTAACGATGGAAATCAAAATCATGACTTGGTCCATGCAATTCATATAAAATAATCACCTTCTTTGAAATTCTGTAAATATTATCAACAACGGTTTTTATTAAATCATGCGGAATGTGCATTAATAAACCACTTGTAAAAACTACATCAATTGAATTTGAATCAATTTTATCCAAGCTATAAACACTATTTGATAAAACGCAAAGATCATTTCCAACCTGTTTTTTTGCTAATTCAATAGCACTCTGATTTATTTCAACACAGAACAAGTTACAATTTTGATTTTTCTTTTTTACAAAATATAAGTTTCTTCCGCTTCCACAACCTATTTCCAACACAGAATTTGGATGGTAACTGCTTATCACATCAGATAACCACTCAGTCCTTTTAAAGTTTTCCTGTATTTGTTTATTCAATTCTTTGTGTTCATTATAATCAGAAATAGTTTTCCAAAAGTTTTCTCTATCAATAGCAGCAGCATTGTTTATCGATTTTACTATAACAAATTTATTTTCATAATTAATAATTCGATAATTACTTTGCAGCTTTTTATACTTTGAAGAAAAAAGAGATTTATAAATTACGGGGCCATTTTCAATCCTTTTTGCAAATAAAAACTCATCTCCTTTTATTATTCGTACAAGAAGTTTAAAAATAAGACTTATTTTAAAACTTCTTAACCAAAGATTATCTGAATTATATTTATAAATGAAAATAAACAATGGTTTTTTCATGAAAATATATAAAGCCTTTGGGATTTCTATTTTTTTGTTATTCAGTATTTTAATCATAACTATTATTAATTATACAAGTTAATTGTTAATTTAAGTGACCAATTTTCTTTATGTATTTTAGTAATTTAGTGATTACATTATCATATACTTCCTTCATATCATATGATACCTTAAATAATAAAGAAAATATAACATATACGATGGAGATAATGACACTTTTTAAAAGCATTGTGATATAAACATTTATTACATTAGGAATAAATAAAGTTGAAATTAAACTCAATCCGATAATTGCCAGAATTTTGAGCGAGTTTAAGTCAAATGGGACCAATTTATATTTTGAATAAACAAACAGAGCTCTCAAGCTGGTACTTAGAAAAGAAGTAATGGCGGAAGCCAATGCAACTCCTTCAATTCCAAAATAAGGTATGAGTAAAATATTTGAAACTACAGTAAGTACTAACAATAAAGCCTGAAACAACATTTCATACCGGTAATATTTGGTAATTATAATTATAGAATAGTTAATAGAGTTAATTAATTCATACAGCTTAGAAATTCCTAAAATAATGATTACAATTTCAATCTGTCCGAATTTACTTCCCAGAATATTCATAAATCCATCGAGATTCAAAAGAATGATCATTAAGATATAACTTACCGTAAGAAAAAGATTTGAAGTAGATTTATGGTAAAGTTGGGCTATCTGCTGATTGTCTTTTTTTTCGATACTCTCAGATAAAAAAGGAACTACAATAGATTGGATGGATCGGGAAGGAGTCTGCATCACAGTAATAAAAAATAAAGCAATACTATAGTATGCTACTTCCTCCAGATTAATATATTTATTGATCATAAATAAGTCAATCCTTGATATAACCGTAGAAGAAACACCTGCCAGCAAACTGAAAAATCCAAAATTAAAGATTTCTTTTACCAGCTTCTTCTTTTTAAAGAATGAAAAATCGATGGAATATGCAAAAGGAACTTCTTTCTTTATATAAAAAAGTAATAGAGCCAATTGTATAATCAAGGCAAAGAAGTAAAGATTAAAAAACGACCTAAAGGAAATTTTAAAATACCAAAGAACAACAATTAAGAGGAAAGTCCATATTTTAATAAAAGTATCTTTTAAAAAGGTAGGATATGAGGTCTTATAATAAACTCTTGCATAGTAAAGAAAGAAATAAAAAAAAGTATGAATAAAAAATATCGGAAAGAAATAAAGATAATATTGCTGAAACAGGGCATTGTCTTTTGAATCAGAACTAAAAATCGGGGTCCGGAAGAGATAAACCACAATAGACATGATGATTAATCCAATCAAAACAATAATAAAGAGAAAATTAACAAAAGAACCCCTTTCCGATTCTTGTATACGAGGCCAGAATTTTATTATGATATTCGAAAATCCAAATAAGGCAAAGGGCATAAAAAGCATTACATACGAAATGAGCAATTGTATAAGACCCCATTGACCCGGATTCTGATCGAATACTTTTGGAACAATAAATAGGGTATATAAAGCTCCTAAACCAATTCCTATAAAACTGTAAATTGTATTTTTAATACTTTCTTTTGCTACAATTCCCATAACGGGTTATTCTATTTTATTTTTAATATATGAATAAATCCTTTCCGTATTCATAGGATCATAAATGGATTTCTGGTAATAGACATTATTATAATATCCGGGAAGAGTTAATTTTTCAAAAGCTTTTAAATATAGTTTTGTGGATTTAAGTTCGGGAATGACTTTTTGATTCACAATTTGTTCTATTGCATTTTTTAAATCATTTATAGTCTGAATTCGAAAAACACCATCGGCATATTGATAATAAAATTCACCAAACATTATCACAGGTTTTTGTCTGAATAAACCTTCCCAACCGGCAGTGCCTGTAGCAGTAGCAATAGCTTTACAATTTTGAATGAGTTTATAGGTATCGAATTTCCTTGAAACTAAAACAACATTGGGTAGTTTTGCCATTTCACGATAAAAATTCAAGGTCCGGCCCCAACTTTTTTGTTTTGGATTTTCCTTAACATAAATTAAAAAATCAGGGGGAACAGAATGGGAAATCATCTGGGCAATAAGCAATTGTTCCACAAATACCCCTGCCAACGGGCAAGTCGAAAGTTCTGGCTGTAAATGCAAGGTGAGATAAATATAATTTTTGGATAAATCCGGAACTTTACACCTTGATTCGTAAAATCTTTTATATCTATAATCTTTAATAAACAGAAGTCTATTAATCATTCTGTTAAGAAAAATTCGAAGCAGTGAGATGTCTGATATTTTCTTATAATTTGATATTTTAAATAACTTTAATATGCTTTTTCCAAATAAAATCAGCTTTCCGGAAATATGTTTGGTTAACCCTGTTTTTTTCATGTAAACAGGTGTTGGATTATAGCCTGGCATAACCTGACTATTGAACACATGCTGTGCTCTGTCTCCTAATTCAATTTCATCTATTGAGCAGTTTACATATTCTGTTCTAAGTTTTTTATATTCTTTTTCCAATTCAGGAAAAAACGGATGTATCTGGTCGAGAGGAATAATAAAATCAGGGATAGTCTGGTGAAAAAATAAGGTTTTTATACCATACACTTTGCATAAACAATAAATAACGTAATCATAATTTTCATGAGGAATATTGCCTGAAATAAAACAAGATATTTGATAGGTTTTAATTATATGATTCCAATATCGGACATGTTTCAAATAGAGCTCTTTTCTTTTGGGATAATTTATTGTTCCGATATAGGGTTCCATTCTTTCCATCATTCTTAAGACAGTAACCTCGCAATTATCAAGCTTATTCAGCAGCATACTATCTAAGGGTTCAATATCTAACCAGTTTACCGGATAAAAGCCTAATGATATATCCTTAAAGTGGAGACTGGTTACTCCAGGCAAGGCAGATAATACAGTTTTATAATCATTGTCAATTATAAAGCAATGCACGGGTTTGTAATCCGAAATTAGTTTTGCCGGAATCGGCTTTAAATTGCTATCATGAAAACCATTGAGTATAAAATTCATTTACAGCAAATAAGATTAAGGTTGCAAAACAAGAATGGCTGCAAATGTATCAATTATTTTATCACAATAATTAATAAGACTTGTTTTGATAGTAAATAAGTTTCTGGCTTCAAAACTTTTTCTATTTTTGCCAAAAATAAACAATAATGAAGGAAAATATTACACAACAGGAAAATTTTTGGACTGGAAATGAAGGTGATGAATACACTGAAAGAAATCGCCAGGCAAGAATTGAGATGAGAACATCTTTTTGGGAAAATATTTTAATTAAACTAAAAGATATAAACTCTGTTTTTGAAATTGGCTGTAATGTGGGCTTAAATCTTATTGAAATAAATAAGATTAATAATCAAGTCAGCCTCAATGGAATTGAAATTAACGAAAAGGCTGCTAAGATTGCAGCAGAAAAGGAATTTATAAAAGTTCGAAACGAGTCTATTTTAACATATAATCCCGATATTACTTGTGATTTATGTTTCACAATGGGAGTTCTGATTCATATCAACCCGGAGCATCATGAAAAAGTATATTCGGTGATGAACAAGATTGCCACAAAATATATTTTGTTTAATGAAAATTACAGTAAGTCTCCAAAAACACTAACCTACAGAAAAAGAAACGATTTGTTATTTACCCGTGATTATGCAAGGGAATTTATTTCCAAATACAATGATTGGGAGATAATTGATCAGGGTACATATTA
>JAHEEB010001127.1 GCA_024640925.1 Bacteroidota bacterium
ATATCGAACATATAAATTGAAGAATCTTTTTGTAATTCAAAATACAACTGCTGGTCAGAATTTAACAGGGTGGAACCTATCAGTTCAGCCTTCTGTGGTATTATTGTTTGGGCATGCAAAACCGGTAAATTGAGATAACTGCATTCAATCGAACAGATCTCTCCGGCTTTTGGTATGAAGTTGCACGATGGCCTGTACTGCGATTGTTCAAATGTACTATCAAAATCACCCTGAATGAATTGGCAGAAATATTCTGTTGAATTATCAACGAAACCAACATATACCAGTGCTGTGTCGATTGAAGTGCTATCATCCGCCACAGCTGACATTACCTTCTCAACCTGAATAAAAGAATTATTAAAATTATTTGTAGAATCAGTCCTGATTATTCCAAAAATATTCAGGCCGGGGACAAAACTATTTTCATCAAACTTAGGTTGCAATGGTATTCCAATGTAAAAATCTACCATTTTCATGCATGAAGATAAAAGGAACATGAACAGTATGAAAAGTATTATATTCTTCATGGTTTTTAAAATTTTAAAGTATAACTAAAGCCAACTGAAGGCAGATAATTAAAGCCCAGAGGAATGTATTTGCCTTCGTATCCTGGAATACCGCTTGCCGGGAAATAGTATTCCACATTCCTGTAAAGAAACAAAATATTCCTGATGGTGATAGTAACATACGATTCGTCGGCATGAATCAGTTCTGCCATTTGTTTTCCGAAGCCGGAAAGAAGTTTTTTACGAATCCCTAAATCCATTGTAATAATTGGGGGCATTCTGGCCGAATTTTTTTCATTGGTAGTCCACATCGGGAAGGAAGTGGTTGTGTTGGTTACGGGATCGTAATAATAAAAACTTTGTGTTGTAGTTTCAACGCTTCGCTTTACGCCCGATAAGTATGAGAAAGAAGAATTCAGGGCGAAGTTTGAGGTCATCTGGAAACTAATAACTGTTTTAATGGCATGTGGCCTTGTATAGTCAAAGGCAAACTCCTCGCCATTATTAATATTGGAACCGGGGTATTGTCTGTAGGCCTTGGAATATGTGTAGGAAAGCCAACCCGAAATATTTTTTATCTTGCCGTTCATTTGCAGTTCAAGTCCATATGCTCTGCCATTGCCTTGTTGAATGCGATCTTTAATGCCGTAATAATTATTCAGATCAAAGGAGTAAACCCGGGGCATATCTTTGTAGTAAACATCAACAGAAAAGTTCAGGGTTGATGTTAAATTCTTCTCTAAACCGGCAATGTAATGTATAGATTTGCTCGGTTTACTTTCCCAAAGAGGATAATAGTAATCTACAATCTGGCTCATTTCAATCTCATTCGAGTTCATACTGATAATATACTGAAGGTATTCACCATATGCCAGTTTCAGATTTAATTTGCCCGGAAGTTTTAATGACATATTAAAACGGGGTTCATACAGCCATTGTCCATTTCGATAACTGGTAAATCTTACTCCGGGCCTGAACGTAAAATACTTTGTCATAAATTTATCCTCTGCAAAAAATGCCAGTAGAGTGGGATATCTCGAGAATGCGCCGTTATTTATACCATTCAGTTCAACGCTGTTTTTAAAAAGATAGGTATTATACTCAACACCAAAATGTAATTCATTAAAAGAAGCAAGTTTAATAAGTACAGAAGATTTGGCATTGATATCGCCAATTTCACTGGAAAGATTGCTGTTTGACGACCATTGATATCTGGCCGTGTCGCCTGATTCTTCTTCAATATCAAGCTTAAAATCTAATCCGGAAAAATTCTTCGATTTATGTGAGGAATAATACACCTGATTTCTCATATAAATCCGGGGAGATAGTACCAATTTATGGATTAAGGTTGCCGCCCTGTTTTTCCAGTCGTTGCGCTGTTCCAGTACAAAATCATCATATATATCCGTATTAAATGTGTTTCCGAAATATTTATAAAATGTATTAAAGTTATAGCCAGTAAAATCTTTCGACTCAAAATATTTCAATGTTATTCGGTTCCTGTTGT
>JAHEEB010000372.1:0-507 GCA_024640925.1 Bacteroidota bacterium
TACATATTCCTGAAATAGTATAAATTTCCACTTTTACTGTTTCCAGCTCATTTTCGGGTAGAACAACTTTAACCTGTTGATGTTCCAGGTCGGGTATAACCTTGATATCTTGCTGATTATATTGTTCATTTCCTGCTAGATACAAAGTTGTTACCTGAACTGCATTACTTGCATCAGATTTGTTCCCGGCAACATCTTTGGCTTTCACGCTGAATGAATAGCTGGTCGATGAAATCAATCCGGTTACAGTGTATTCCAAACCTGTGACAGTGGTGAGTGAATCGGTACCTGAATAAACCACATAACCATACACACCTTCATTATCTGTCGAGGCGTTCCATGTAAGCCGCACACTTGTTGTTGTGATATCATTGGTTGTTAAACCTGTGGGGGTTGATGGATTTGTTATATCAGAAGATACAAGGGTTTTAACAAATACACTATTACTTGCATCAGATTTGTTCCCGGCAACATCTTTGGCTTTCACGCTGAATGTGTATTCTGTAT
>JAHEEB010000372.1:517-5319 GCA_024640925.1 Bacteroidota bacterium
TGTTATAGTGCACTCAAGTTCGGTGATCATCATGAGCGAATCGGTACCGGAATATATTACATATCCCAAAATACCTTCATTGTCTGTCGAGGCATTCCATTTAAGCCTTACACTTGATATTGTTGTATCAGATGCAGTCAATCCGGTTGGGGTTGTTGGGGCTTCTGTGTCAGTGTTGCTGGTAACTCCATCCCATCCGGCAATTCTGGCAAGTAACCACCACATAGCCTTTGCCAGGCGAACAGTACCTTGTTCACCAATATGATCTCCGTCTTCACTATAAAAGCCATCCAAATCTTTCATATTATCTGAGTGGATTTGCTGATATTGGTGACTATCCCAGGTATTTAAATTCTGTTCGCCGGCATCGTTCCAGCAAAGTATATCGGCATAATCAAATAAAATTGCTGTTGGCCTGGCCAGTACATAATCCCTGATATAATTATGCTTTATTTCGCGCTGATATCCATTCTCATTATTGGAATTTCCATCAACAGGACCAGTGGTAAATAGTACTTTTGTGGTATAACCACTGTCCTGGCAAAGTTTAATATATTCTTCAGTTGCCTGGATATAATCATCCATGGTAACCCTGTTATGGACCAATGCTGTATCTTCATCATTAAGTCCCCACCGGTTCGTACCATCTGGACCACCTTCCGAAGAGCCTGCCCAATGTACACCATAATCAGGATCTACTGTACCTCCTGGACTATTTTGCCATGTCATGTCCCAACACCAACCAAAACCAATAGCGGCAATATCAAGGTTATTCTGGTTGCTGTATATAATATGATTTTTAATCGCCTCCGCTTCATTAACAGGATAATCAGGATCGGCAGCATCCCAGGCATGCCATGTATACCATCCCGATTCGCCAATACCTGCTCCCCAGCTATTATAGCGACTCCTTACCAGTCTGTCGATCCTCAAAGCATCTTCTCTATATGGTTCAGGAGTAGATTCACTCACAATAATATTGTAGGCCGAATTTTGTTGCATAAGTAAAGAAACGCCTATTCTGTAACCCGATGAATGAGATTCTCCCGGAATGTTTAGCCTCATTTTCTTCACCTGCTCCATATAATAGGCAGGTATTTTATCATAATCGTCAACAATGGTATGATTTGCAATTATTTGTCCTTTTACAGTGGAGCAAAAAGCAAAAAATGAGAACGAAATGATAATTATTAGTTTTAATGGAAATGAAGTTGTTTTTTGAAAAGAAGAGTAACTTCTGGTTTTTGAAAACAAGTGATTCATAGGTATAGTTTTATAAGGTTAGAAATGAAGGTTAATTTACCATTAATTACCTTTAAATCAATAAAGATTCTCTCTTTTTATAAACCAAATCGGAAAATTAAAACATACAAGCAATATGGAATCTAAAAGTTGGTATGATTCCGATGGATAATATTACGAAAATATTATTTGAAACAGAGTAAAAAAACCAGTTGGTAATTGTTGTAACAATTTCTAAATCGGCTGCCTTGAAGGCTGTAAGTAATTGAAATTTTCAATATTTCTATTGCTTAATCCGTGATTAAAAAACCCGGGTGGCAAATATAAAACGGGTGCTCCAATATGATGTGTTTATTGGGATTATTTCAACTCCATTGCTGGCCGAAGCATGTATCATACGTCCATCGCCCAAAGCAATTGCAGAATGAGTAATAACAATTTCCGGATTGCCCGGTTTATATGATTTCACAAAAAACAAAATATCACCTTTCTGAATTTTATTTGTATCGTTAAAGATCTTGCCATACCTGGCCATTTCCTGGGAGTTGTGCACACCAGGATCTACTCCTAAATCTGAAAAAGTAGTATATAACAAACCGGAACAATCGATGCAAGGTTTTCCTTTTTTCGATTTTGTTGTTTTCCCATTACCCCCCATACAATGGGGAATATATAGATATTTAACCGCAGAATTAACAACATCGTCGGGAGTATTTGTACCTAAATTAAGAGTTTTTTCAATGCCTCCGTTTTTGAATTTTTTCAATTTGCTTTTTACAGCCTCATCCGATTGTGAAATAATTATACTGTCAATAGTTGAATTTTGAGAGTAGAACTTCTGAGAACCAGCTGTTAAAAGGGCAAACAAAATGAAATATTTTCTCATTTTATGAAATATTGAAATCGCCGCAATTTACTGAACTAAAAATAAAAAATGGTTTACTAATATTATTTTTAACATTTTTTAGGTTTGTTTAACCCTGATTAATTGGTTTGAGAAAACAAAAAAGTCCAGGGAATTCCCTGGAACTTAATTGTTCATGATTAATTCTTAAAATCTGTATCCTGCTGATATTCCAAAACCGGTGTTCGACATTTTTGAATCGGAATCATCAGTTGTTCCTTCATAGTCTGGTTCTAAATTTACCAAACCAAGTTGAGCATCTAACTGGAACGAAAGCCTGGAACTTAATTCGTAACCAAAAAGAAGGTTAGCCCCGGCATCCATACGCCTGGAATATATGCCATCAGGATCATCACTTGTTACCTTATTTTTAAATTTAATATCTACAGATGATGTGCCAGAAGTTTCAATTTTGTAAGTACCTTTTATACCAAAGGCAAAATAGGGACCAAAGCCTAGAATAAGTTTTCCATTATAAAATGCTGGTTTGTATACGAAATTGATGGGAATATCAAGATAATAAATATTTGATTTATTTGTTATATCAGAAATTTCATATTTTGCACCTTTTTTTGCAAAAAGCAAGCCCGGTTGCACATAAAACTCATCAGCAACAGATATTTCGTAGTTTGCTCCAATATTGAAAGCAGGAATCATTTTATACTCCAGTTTGTCACCATTGTCATCTTTTCCGTTAATATTCTGGAAACCAAAACCGGCACGTATGCCAATTCCCTGGGCCTGTGAGATTACGGTTATCATTACCATTGAAAGAATCAATGTAAGCGTTTTCGTTTTCATTTTATTTTGATTAATGAGTTATTAAAATATTAATTACCAGCCTGTTTTTTAGCATCCGCTTTCATTTTTTCGCTCGCATAAATCAGGAATTCCACATGTCTGTTTTGTGAACGATTTGTTTCTGTATCATTAGAATATTTGGGTGCATTTTCACCAAAACCTTTGGTCCTGAGCCTGCTTCCGGATATATTTTTAGAAGTAAGGTAATTATAAACCGATTGAGCACGTTGTTCAGATAAAGTCTGGTTAAATTCATCAGAGCCGGTGTTATCCGTATGTCCCTGGATTTCGATATTGGTATCGGGATATTTGGCAAATATTTCTACAACTTTGTCCAGGCTTCTTTTTGAATTGGTTGTTAAATTTGATTTACCCAAATCGAATAAAACTTTATCATTAAGTTCCAGTATAATACCCTCTTCTACTCGCTCCACTTTAGCATTGGGTACATTTTTTAATTCTGCCGCCTGTTTATCCATTTGTTTTCCAATTATGGCGCCTGTTGTACCACCAACTGCAGCACCTATTATGGCTCCAAGGGCAGTGTTTCCAGCAGCTCTTCCAATTATGGCGCCAGTAGCTGCGCCACCTGTAGTTCCTATTGCTGCCCCTTTTTGTGTTCTGGTCATACTTGCACAGCCCGATAATATAATGGCTGTCACCAGAATGCTTCCAACTAAAATCTTCATTTTTTTCATGTGATATTTGATATTTGTGAGTAGTTAATAGTGAATGGTAAAAATACTATAATTTGTTTACAATTCCACCAGGTTTTAATTGTTGAAAGCTAGGTGTTTCTCAAGATTCCAGGTTCACTGAGCTGATTTACAAAATTCGTGCCTAAAAACCATCAATTTATTTTGAATAAACCCAGATGGTTAAGTTTTCCTCGTATTATTAGATTTTTTGTATCTATTGACAAAATCCTGGTTCTCAATATTTCTTAATCCGAAATAAAAAAAATGCCGGAAAACCCCGGCATTTCTAAATATAAAGAATGTCTTATTTTCTAATTTAAAGTAACAGAATAACTGTTCATCACAAAATTCAAACCTCCACTGGATGAAGTAATTTCCCATCCACACTGAACTTTATATATGGTTACATCGCCAAACCATTTCGGTGTATTTTTTATCCAGTTTACGGTTGACCGGATATCAACAGTTCCTGAAGTAGCCTGACTTGTCCTGAGGAAAGAGTAAACTTCGTTTGAACCATTGTTCCCTTTATATACATTCCAGGTTTGACCTCCTATAGTAACATTTGAATAACTTGCTACCGGGTTACCACTTGCATCATATGAACTTGCAATTGGTCCTACACTTCCTCGCCAGTTTACCCAAATCATAATTTCATATGTATAATTATTACACCACACATCAAAAGCAGTATTATACGAACCACTGCTTGGTACAGTGCAATTGTAATTACCTTTCAGGCGTGTAATTGAGCTAAGTGCTTTACTAATAACTTTTTCGCAGTTCGGATACGATTTAATACCACTGGTGTTTGGATGGTTTGCCCATACACCCCAATTACTGTAAGAATTTGCCCAAATGGTTTGAGCGCCATAACCAGTTCCCCAAATATTGTTATATAGGGTATATCCTCCGTTAGTCCAAGAACCCCATCTGTCCGATGATGACCAGGCAGCCTTAAAATCGGTTTGTGTAACTGGTTTTACAACAGGTTCTTCTTTCATTTTTTCACACGAGGTTAAAACCCAAACAAAAAGAAACAAAAAAATAAAATTTCTCATAGTAGTTCCTCCAAATAATTAATCAGGTTAAATTATTATAGTTAAGAATTAGTATTAAAATTTATGATCGACTAGACTGGTTAAGTTGACAAGTTA
>JAHEEB010000025.1 GCA_024640925.1 Bacteroidota bacterium
GTGTTCGAAAAGTAAATGGTGCAAGGATAATTGAAATTCTCAAAATGCTGAACCTCGATTTTTTAGTTTGTGTTGCAGTTGCTTTTGTTATAGCTGTTCCTGTTGGGTGGTATTCCATGCACAAATGGCTCGAAAACTTTGCCTATAAAACTGAATTAAACTGGTGGATATTTATGCTGGCAGGATTACTTGTGTTGGGCATCGCCCTGCTCACTGTAAGCTGGCAAAGTTGGCGGGCAGCAAGAAGAAATCCGGTGGAAGCACTGAGATATGAATGACACCTTCCCGATGCTCATGACTCCGCTTCGATACGAAGGTGGGAGGACTGGCAACTACCAAATTAGAAGGTTTTGTGCATTTAATATTGGATAAATGAACAGTAATTTCAAATATGAATCACAGCAGAAGTCCCCTTTAGTGGATTTAGAGGTGGTCCTTAAAATGAAAAAATATGATAATTAGAAACTTATTAGTAGGATGGAGGAATATTCGTAAAAACGGTATTTACTCCTTCATTAATATCGCAGGATTATCGCTCGGAATGGCGGTTGTAGCATTAATCCTTTTCTGGGTGGTAGATGAACTGAGTTTTGACAATTTCCATCAAAATCTCGATCGAATATATACTGTTTATGAACATCAGAGGTTTTCCGAAGGTCAGGAACTGTATACCAATTGTACCCCTTTTCCACTTAACCAGGAGTTAATTAAAAATTATCCTGAGGTGGAAAATGCAACTACTTATACAAATATCTGGAATCAACAGATAAAATATAATAACAAAGAGTATAAAGAGGGCCCTGTATTTTGCGCCGACAATAATTTTTTAAAGATATTTTCATACAAAGTAATTGAAGGAGACCCTGATGCCCTTTCTGCAACTGACAAAATAATTATTACCGAAGAATTAGCAAAGTTATACTTTGGAAATGAACCGGCAATTGGGAAAATTCTTAAAATTAACAATCAAGTTTCCTATACCGTAGGCGCAGTAATTGCTTCTCAAAAAGCAAACTCTACCCTAAACTTTAAGGCTCTGATTCCCCTTGAGTTTTTGAAATCATGGGGTGCAGACTTCACTCAATGGGGGAATAATTGGCCAAGTACAACTATCTTGCTGGCTAAAGGTGTTGATCAGAAGATTCTTAATGTCAAAATAACAAACGTTTGTAAAGATAAAGGAATACTGAACACGACCCTGAATCTTTTCCCATTTAAAAATGAACGTCTCTTTTCTTATTCCGGAAAAAATAACCGAATCCAGTACATTTATCAATTCCTTGGAATAGCCCTGATCGTTGTCCTCATTGCCTCTATCAATTTTATTAACCTTTCGGTAAGCAAAGCAGAACAACGTCGACCCGAAATTGGATTACGCAAAGCACTTGGAGCCAATAGAACAAATATCATAAAGCAATTTCTGACTGAAAAAGGGATAATGATAATCCTGAGCATCCTGTTCAGCATTATCCTGATTTTAACATTTCTACCACTTTTCCGCTCGCTTTCCGACAAAGAAATCCTCATTGATCAATTATTAAATAAAAATCTGATATTGATGGTACTGGCTGTTCTTCTTATTGTTCTGGGACTATCGGTCGTATATCCTTCAATGTATCTTTCGTCGATAAATCCGGTGCTTGCTTTGAAAAAATCGGTTAACACCAAGCGGAAGAATATCAGCTTAAAAAGCCTGCTTGTTATGATTCAGTTTACATTGGCAATTATCCTTATCAGCGGATCGATCTTTATTGCAAAGCAAATAAGGTTCGTTAATAATTATAATTTAGGATATAATCAGGCAAATCTGATTTATTTGGAGCTAAACAGCGAAGCTCGTAACAAATTTGAAGCCATTAAACAGGAATTGACAGGGATTACTGGCGTTGAATCTTTTACTGGTTCCGATAAATTACCATTCTGGGGCGGCAACAACTCATCGAGCCATGACTGGGAAGGAAAAGATCCTGAAAACCGGATACTTATCTGCAAAATGAATGTCGACAATAATTACTTTAAAACGATGGGGATTAAATTCGCAGAAGGAACCAATTTTCCCGAAACGTATAATAAAGTCTTAAATGTTGAAGGGATCACAACTCTCCAGATAATTTTAAATCAGGAAGCTATCAAACGTATGGGCATGAAAAATCCTGTCGGTAAATATTTTAACCTGTGGGGTTCACAAAAAGCAACTATCGTTGGAGTTACAACCGATTTCCATTTTGAATCGCTCCACAATGGTGTTGAACCAATGCTAATGTTGCCTTTGATTGAAAATCCGGGATTCATTATTATAAAGGTAAATCCTACTAATTTTTCACAAACTATTGGCAAAATAAAAAACTCATGGTCGAAGATATTGCCACAAACAAATTGTGATTTGGGATTTTTTGATGATAAGTTAGCCCAGATGTACAATGCGGAAGTTAAATTTTCAGGATTGTTTAATTATTTCTCCTTTGTAGCTATATTCATTTCCTGCATTGGGTTATTCGGATTGTCTCTATTTATAATTGAACGAAGAAATAAAGAAATCGGGGTTCGTAAAGTTAATGGTGCCAAAACGTCAGAGGTAATAATCCTGCTCAACCGAGACTTTGTAAAATGGGTCGTCATAGCATTTATTATTGCCTGCCCCATTGCCAGGTATGCCATGCATAAATGGCTCGAAAACTTTGCCTATAAAACCGAATTAAGCTGGTGGGTTTTTGCGGTGGCAGGGTTGCTTGCATTGGGCATAGCATTGCTGACGGTAAGCTGGCAGAGTTGGCGGGCGGCAAGGAGAAATCCGGTGGAGGCATTGAAATATGAATAATTAACCATTATCTTCAAAATAAACAATCAATGATAAAACAGGCCATTAACGAAGTATTCAAAGGCATCAGAAGGGGTAATTCATCTGCTTTATTTAATATGATTAACCTTATCCTTGGCTTTACTGCATTTATCCTTATAAGCATTGTTGTCAATCATGAGATTAGTTATGAACGCATTTACTGGGTGCAAACCATGCAGGAAGATTCATGATTTCGGTTGGCTGATTGACTAAAAGTGCAATAATTTGTAGGATATATTTTGGTCAATCTCCCGATGCAGAAAGAAAATTCCAGTATAAAATAATGATAACAAGAATTAAAAAATAAAAAGCTATGTTTTGGAACTATGTTAGAATTACATGGAGAAACTTATCTAAACAAAAATTTTTTTCTTCAATTAAAGTAGGCGGCTTTGGTATCGGTATTGCAGCTTGCCTGCTAATAGCGCTTTTTATTAACGATGAACTTGCTTATGATAAGAATCTTACGAATGGAGACCGGATTTACCGGATAGTAGGCATATGGGACTATAAAGATACTCATGAGCAGGGCGTTTGCCTGCCAGCGCCTTTTGCAAATGCACTGAAGGCCGATTATACAGAAGTAGAAGAGGTTGGTAGGATAAATGCTTCAGAGTTATTTGGAGCAGGGAGCAGGCAGGTGAGACGTTCTGACAGACAGCAAAATTTTTACGAAACAGGTGTTGTTTTTGCAGATCAGGAATTTCTCAACATTTTTAAAATGCCAATGGTTTATGGCAATCCAAAACATGCCCTGGACGAATCGGGAACAATTGTTATATCAAAAAGCAAAGCTGATCAGTATTTTCCTAACGAAAATCCTATCGGAAAAACCCTGATAATCGATAACGACCAGTCAAAACCCTATCGAATTGGTGGCGTGATTGATTTGCCTGCAAAATCACATTTTAAATATGATTTTCTGATTTCTTTAAAAGGAGTGGAATTTTGGGGTGGTGAACAGACAAACTGGGATTGTTACAACTATTTCACATACATTTTACTGCGTAAAGGTACCAATGTGGCTCTCTTTGAAAGCAAGCTGCAAGAAATGACCAGCAAGTATTTTTTATCTAAATCGGCAAATGACAATGAGCCTAAAATTACTGATATACTTAGTTATAAGCTTCAACCTGTTCGCGATATTTATCTTAAGTCCGACGGTATTCATGATGACTTATCACATGGCGATATACGGTTTGTAAGGCTTATCGGTATTGTTGCAATCTTCATCCTTTTAATTGCCTGCATTAATTTCATTAATCTTTCAACAGCCAAATCGTCAAATAAAGCTAAAGAAGTCGGCCTTCGCAAAACAATTGGTGCATACAGAAGCAATCTTATAAGACAGTTTTTATCAGAGTCTGTCTTTTACAGTGTAATTTCATTTGCTTTAGGATTGTTGCTGGCTTTTCTGTTATTGCCCTTTTTCAACCAAATTGCAGCAAAAAAGCTTGAAATCCCTTGGACAGAATTCTGGTGGATTTTACCTTTATTTATTCTAATTTCTTTCGTAATAGGAATACTGGCTGGTATTTATCCATCTTTTTACCTTTCGTCCTTTAAACCAATAAGCGTATTAAAAGGAAATTTGAGCAGGGGAAGCAAAAATTCCAGGCTGCGCAACGCTTTGGTTATTTTCCAGTTTTCAATATCTGTTATACTTATAGTAGGAACTTTGGTTATACACAAACAAATGGGGTACATACTCCATAAAAAGATTGGCTTTGACAGAGACCAGGTGTTGCTCTTACATGGCACGAATACATTAGGTAATCAACTCCAGACTTTTAAAAGTGAGCTGTTAAAGTTGCCTGTTGTAAAAACTGTTTCTGCTAGTGATTATTTGCCGATCGGCAATACTAAGCGCAATGGTAATCAGTTTTTTGTAGAAGGGACACATGAGGATCCTGCCTCAGGCCAATTCTGGCAGGTTGATCAGGATTATATTAAAACCCTGGGACTACATTTGATTGAAGGAAGAGATTTCTTTAACGACAATACAGCAGATTCAAAATCAGCAATTATTAATCAGACTTTAGCAAAAAAAATAGGTCTTGACAAGCCCATAGGCCAGTTTATTACTAACGGTTGGGGGCATTATGAAGTAATTGGAGTGGTCGAAGATTTTCATTTTGAATCGTTAAGAGATGAAATTGCGGGGGTATGTATTATTCTTGGTAACAGTCCCGGCATTATATCGGTGAAGGTAAGTTCACCTGATATGGCTCAAACAATAAGTTCGATAAAGGCAACCTGGGATAAGTTTATGCCTGAACAAACCATTCGATATAGCTTTTTAGACCAGGATTTTGGGATTATGTATACAGATGTAAAGCGTATGGGTTTAATATTCGCTACGTTCTCGATTTTGGCAATCATTGTAGCCTGTCTGGGATTATTTGCTCTTTCTGCTTATATGATTGAGCAGAGAACAAAAGAAATAGGGATCCGGAAGGTTAATGGTGCAAGAATTGTTGAAGTTACAGCAACACTCAATAAAGATTTTTTAACATGGGTTACATTCTCATTTTTCATAGCTATACCTATA
The DNA here is from genome assembly GCA_024640925.1 of Bacteroidota bacterium. Classification (GTDB taxonomy): domain Bacteria; phylum Bacteroidota; class Bacteroidia; order Bacteroidales; family UBA10428; genus UBA10428. The sequence continues at coordinate 5,391 of JAHEEB010000025.1, forward strand.
GCCTGGTATACCATGAATAAATGGCTACAAAACTTTGCATATAAAACTGAATTGAGCTGGTGGATATTTGCTTTAGCTGGTGCAATTGCTCTGGCAATAGCTTTATTCACAGTTAGCTGGCAATGCTGGCGCGCAGCAAGGAAAAATCCGGTGGAAGCCCTGCGATATGAATAGTTAAATCGGATTTTTACACTAAAATACTATAACAATATGGACTTTAGAGAATTTTCAAGACATTACCTGCTAAAAACATTGCTGGCATTTGTTGCCCTTCAAATTGCAATTGTGGCAATAATACAAAACTTTAATCATCGACCAATGGCTATGCCCGACCAGGCATCAGTAATTGAAGAGAGAAGCGTAAAAATCGCCCCTCTTTCTAACGATATGGATAAAGATAAAACAGATGAACTATCGATTCTTCAGGTTGGAAAGCCATTACATGGTTCAGTAAGGCAAGATGGAAATTTGCTATATTACTCTCCGGAAAAAGGTTTTGCAGGAGCCGATAGTTTGGAATACACAATAAGCGATGGCCGTAAAGAATCGAAAAGTTCCACCATTACTTTTCAGGTAAATAAAAACCTCGAACCTATTGCTGGCAGAGACATATCTGAGGTTTATTGCGAAAACAGCATATTTATTGATGTATTAAAAAACGATACTGACCGGGAGGGCGATTCAATCTTTATTAAAGGGTTTTCCAACCCTATTTACGGTAAACTGGAGATATTCGGGAACCAACTTATCTATTCAGCCAAAAACACATCGGTTCAGTCGGATAGCTTCCGTTATGTCGCCAGCGATGGAAAGAATAACTCAGATAGTACAACAGTATACATTAAAATAAGAAGTAAAAACGACCCTTGTTATCCATGGATTTCATCCGATATTGGAGATGCAGCAGTAAAAGGAAGTTTTTCATATATAAATAAAGCTTTTATTATAGAAGCTTCGGGGTCTGATATCTGGAATAGTAACGATGGTTTACGGTTTGCTTACCAATATGTAACTGGCGACTGTGAAATGTATACAAAAATTGAAAGTCTCGAAGGTACGAATGACTGGGCAAAAGCAGGAATCATGGTACGGGAATCGCTAAGTGGAGGTTCACGGACTGCTTTTGTATGCGTTACAAACAAAAATGGTGTTACCTCCCATCAACGGACTACATCAAATGAAGGTATGACAGGTGGAAATGGTACACCTGATATTAAAGCACCATATTGGGTAAAACTAAGTAGAAAGGGCAACTCTTTCAGTTATTATGTTTCTGCTGATGGTACTAATTGGAATAAACTAGGTAATGCTGAAGTACCCATGGCAAACAATGTTTATATTGGTTTTGCTGTTACAAGCCATAATAACCAGGAACTTTGTAAAGCAACATTCTGTAATTACCGCTTGATTGGTAAGGTTACTGCAATTCGTTACAATAAATAATGCATTAATAATTAAAATATGATTTGGTACCATATTAAAATATTCTTCAGAAATTTCAGGGCTAATGCTTTCAATTCTATTGTTAAAACGTTGGGGTTAACTGTTGGCCTTATCTCTTTGTATTTCATTTTTGAATATACCAGGCACGAAAATTCATACGACAAAAACTTCAACAATTCTGACAGAATATTTAGGGTAATACGTAATTGGCAGGAAAGTGAACATTTTGGTTCTGCAACTTCTGTGCCGTTTCTTGATGCAATGAAAGCAAAGTTCCCTCAAATAGTTTGTGGCACAAGACTTGTCGCAGCAAAGGATGTTATTGTGATTAACGAACAACATGAATATACCGAAGAAAGTATAGGATTTGTAGATTCTTCTTTCTTTCAGACTTTCAACATGTCGCTTATTGATGGCAACACAGACAAAGCTTTGACGGGTTTTTGCGCTCTTGTAATCAGTAAGTCGGCTAGTAAAAAGTACTTTGGGGAGGAAAATCCAATTGGTAAGAAATTAGTTTTTGAAGGGAATGATTTTAACCAAATCAATAATACGTTTACTGTAACCGGAGTTTTTAATGATTTGCCGGTAACTTGCCATATGCATTTCGATCTTCTTCTTTCCATTCATTCGTTTAGGATTTCTAACATTCAGGAACATAGAGATCATTGTTTAACAACTTATCTCAGGTTGCATAATCCAACTGACAGGGATGATATTGAAAAGCAATTCCCCGAGTTTATGAGTAATTTCTATGGGAATGAATATTATACGTATGCTCGAAGTGAATACCGACTGGAACCCATAGAAGAAATACATGGAAATACACATGTTGGAATTGCGAGTTATGAAACGCCTAAGGGCAACAATGCAAACCTTTACATTTTTCCTGTACTTGGAATGCTTATCTTGTTAATAGCGTCAATAAACTTCGTGAACTTATCAGTGGGCGAAGGCAAATACAAATCCATTTCATTTGGTATAAACAGGTTGTCGGGAGCAGGTAATTATTTCTTTTTCAGGAAATTTATCCTGGAATCATCTTTATTTGCTTTCCTGGCTTCATTATTAGCAATGTTTCTGATATTTGTATTATCCGATAGTTTCCGAAATCTGGTCAGTCGTCCATTGGAATTGAGACTTTTTAGCTCTCTGCCTGTTCTGATAATATATTTTGTTTTTTCAACTTTGCTTGGAGTGATCATTGGATTAGTGCCTTCTTTTATCTACGCATCAAAAAGTACAATAACTTACTTGAAAGGTAACACAAATACTAAAGGAGGAATGAATTTTTCTGCACTTTCACAAATTGTTCAATTCAGTATTTGTATTATGCTTTTTGCCGGGTCAATGATCGTATTTAAGCAACTTTCTTTTATCAGTAATAAAATTGAAAACTCTCTCGACAACGAAAATGTATTGCTGATTAAAAACCCACAACAGCTTGGAACCCATAAAACAATGTTTAAACAAGAGGTTTTAAATATCCCCGGTATCACAAACGTATCTTTATGCATCGAAACACCAGCTTATGGAGGATATAGTCTCTATGGATATCCGATCGATCCTGCAAACATTGACGTTCATGTTGCACAATTCAGGGCCGATAAGGATTATTTGAAAACATTTGGCATAAAATTACTGGAGGGACGGTTTTTTGATGAAGCCTACGACGATAAAAACTCAATAGTATTAAACGAAACAGCCATAAAAACATTGGGTTGGGATAAGCCTATCGGAAAAAGGTATTCACTGGGAGGCGACCGCACTGTAATTGGGGTCATTGAAGATATCCATTTTGAATCGCTATACTATCCAATCATTCCTCAGGGCATCCTGCTTACCAATCCCGAACAGGCGAGTAGAATTTTGATAAAACTTCAAAAGGAAAATGTAGCTAAAAGCATTAGCCAAATTCAGAATGTATGGACTTCATTTGTGCCTAACCGCGGAATGGAAAGCAGTTTTTTAAATAGCGAGTTTGAATTTTGGTATACAACAGAAAGAAAAACCGGAATGCTAGCATTAATATTATCAGCTATTGCCATCTTTTTATCAAGCTTGGGTTTGTTGGGTATGGTTTTAAATACTATCCAGACAAAAATTAAAGAAATTGGCATAAGAAAAGTCAATGGTGCAAAAATTCTTGAAATTCTGGGTCTTTTAAACAGAGGTTATGTAATAATGATTATAATTTCTTTAATTATTTCAATTCCATTAATCTATTACCTGATGAATAAATGGCTAACAAACTTCGCTTATAAAACCGACCTGATCTGGTGGGTATTCATTCTGGCAGGACTGTTGGTATTGGGCATTACGCTATTGACGGTGAGCTGGCAAAGTTGGAGAGCGGCTAAAAGAAACCCTGTAGAGGCGCTAAAGTATGAGTAAAGCCATTTAAAATTAAGAACTGTATCCATGCAAAACATTTTAAAAACAACTTACAGGAATTTCATCAGAAAACCAACCACCAATCTGATCAATCTCTTTGGTTTAACTATCAGTTTGTCGCTGGTCATTATCCTGTTAGTCTATTCCTATAGCGAGCTGACTACCGATAACTATCATAAAAATGGCGACAGGGTTTTTATTTTTAGTAAAGAGGGCAACAAAGTTTATACTCCGGCCATTCTGAAAGACCAAATTGATTTGAGTATCCCGGAGGTGGAATCGACTGTGAGGATGGCAAGTAGCTGGGAAACTACAGTATTCCAATATGGAGAAAAAGAACCGATAACTTCAGAGATAGCTTTTGCCGATCCTGATTTCTTTAAGCTTTTTTCTTACCAAGCTGTTGAAGGCAATCTGGAACAAGCCTTAAAGGAACCGTTTTCCATTGTCCTCACAAGGGAACTTGCTTCAAAACTTTTTGGAAACGAGGAGGCAGTTGGAAAGAGGTTAAAATATAACAATGGTCAGGAACTCACGGTAACCGCAGTAGTCAATAGACCAGAGACAAACTCATGTTTTGCGTTAAACGCGCTTACGAACATGGAGACCCGAAAAACTATTTATTCCAATAGCAGAGAGTTTATGGAATGGGGATGGAATAATTTTCAGACTTTTTTATTACTGAAAAAAGAAGCCAATCCTGAAAATACAGCCAGAAATATAGTTTCGCTTTTCCCCGAAAATGAACAAAAGGAACTTCAACATGCGGCACTTATTCCATTTAAAAAACTATACTTTTCTGAATTTCAACTTTTTGGCGGTCATTATATTCATTGCGGCAACATGAAAAAAGTAATGATCCTTGTTATAGTAGCAGGTCTTGTTTTAATCATTGCGCTGGTCAATTTTATCAATATTTCATCATCTCAGTGGCACGAAAAAATCAAACAGACAGGAGTATTGAAAGTGATTGGAGCAAATAAGGCTTCTCTCCTTAAAAACATACTTTCCGAAGCCTTTTTCTTTTTTTTGGTTTCACTTATTTTATCAATTCCCCTGATTCAGTTAATTTTTCCTTTTATCAGGAATTATACAGGTATTGATTTCAATTCACATTTGCTATATAAACCATCTTTTTTAATTATCTCAATCGCCGGAACATTAATTCTGAGCCTGGTCTTCAGTATAATTCCAGCTCTGAGAATCTCTTCTTCAAAAGCGGTTGATAACCTGAAAAAGTATATAAATCCGAGTCAGTCAAAATCAAATTTCAGGGGAATTTTAGTTACTTCACAATTTATAATAGCAATTGTTCTTATTTCTTTTACCATTTTGGTTCAGAAACAGGTGAATTTTGGCAGCAGCAGTCTGGGATTCAATCAGAAAAATATAATTGGTATAAAACTTACCCCTCAGTTAAAAAGTAAAAAAGAGGTATTTAAAAAGTTGTTACTGGAAAAACCTGATGTAGCAAAAGTGTCGTTTACAGAATATTTTCCAGGAATACTCATGTCGCACTGGACAACTAATCTGGCATATTCAGGAGATAAAAGGGAATTCAATTTCGACATCTTTAACGCTGATGCTGATTTCTTCGGAATGACAGGTTTGCAACTAACACAAGGAAGCTTTTACTTGGATGATTTAAGTACCGACCGAAATAAAATGGTAGTGAATGAAACATTCTTACGAGAAAACAAGGTGGAGAACCCGATTGGTACAAAACTCATGATGGGCATGGGAGCAGATGCAAATCTTTCTGAAATAATTGGTGTGGTGAAAGATTTTCATTACAAATCATTTAGCCAACCTATAGGCTCATTGATTATCCAGAATCAACCTAACGCAACTTATTGTTTGGTAAGTCTTGACTCAAAAAGTTTTACCTCATTACATTCCAGCATTCAACAAATAAAATCAAAAGCTGCAGAACTCTCTCCGTCGTTTCCGGTAGAAATAAGTTTCTTTGATCAGGCTATAGAAAATATGTACCAATCAGAACTTCAATTCCGCCGAACCTTTTCCCTGTTTGCCGGATGTGCCATAGTAATTTGCTGTATGGGTATTTTAGCCATGGCGCTGTTCTCTTGCCAGCAAAGGATTAAAGAAATTGGAATACGCAAAGTAAATGGAGCCAAAATCTCAGAGTTAATAGCCATGCTCAATCGAGACTTTGTAAAATGGGTAGCCATTGCTTTTGTTATCGCCACACCCATTGCCTGGTATGCAATGCATAAATGGCTGCAGAATTTCGCTTATAAAACCGACTTAAGCTGGTGGATATTTGCATTGGCAGGTATGCTGGCATTAGGAATTGCATTGCTCACAGTAAGCTTGCAAAGTTGGAGAGTTGCTAAAAGAAACCCTGTAGAAGCATTAAAATATGAGTAATCATGAACTGAAAAAAAATATAATGCTGAGACATAATCTTATTATTTCTATCCGAAATATCCTGAAAAGGAAATTTATCTCATCCGTTATTTTTGTTAGCCTTACAATTGGATTTGTTTGCTCGTTTTATATTACTGGTTTTATATATAATGAATTAACCACAGATAAATTCAATAAAAACGATAACCATATTTTCGGTTTGCTATCCGATAATCCTCAGTCGCCGGAGAAAAAAATATCAATGATTGTTGATGGAGTACCCCAATATATTAAACAAACATATCCTGAGGTAACTGATTATTGTCAAGTTGGAAATCAAAGCATCGATAAAATTAAAATTGGTGAAAACAACTACTTTTCCGAATTCCGAATTATTGAAGCTTCGCCCTCATTTTTTACTTTCTTTTCTTTTCCGCTGATTTCCGGTAATGCAGAGAATGTATTGAGCGCAACCCAGAAGGTTGTTGTTTCGAAACAATTTGCACAAAAATATTTTGGAAATATCGATGTTATAGGTAAATCCATTGAAATGAAAATAAATGGGACAACCTTTAATCTCTTTACTATTTCTGGTGTGTTTGATAACAGCCATGTCAACTCTCACTTGACTTTTGATATGGCTATTTCGAATGTTAACAAAGATATCAGAGGTACTTTTGCTTATCTTCTTTTAGATCAATCAGTAAGTCCTGACGAATTCGGAAGAAAACTTTTAAAAGGCAAAAAGGATATTCCATCTCTTTTTAGCGATATTCCAATGAATTATTATCTGCAGGATTTAAAAAGCATCTATTTTCAGCCATACTGGGAATCAAGAATCGTAAAGTCGAGAAACATTCAAACTATTTATATTGCCATAATTATAGGATTACTCGTTCTTCTTGTTGCTATTTTCAATTATATCAATCTTATTTATTTTCAACTTATCGATCGTACAAAGGAGATTGTAATCAAAAAAATTATAGGCGCTAAATTTCTGCAATCGGGGAGGCAGTTATTTACGGAATGTATATTATTAATTGGAATATCTGCACTATTAGCAATAGCATTATTAAAACAATCTTTTTTATTTTTCAACCGTTTGACTGAAACAGAATATATGATTACTGATTTTTTACATTCGACCATAGTTATCATTGATCTTATTATCATTTCTTCAATAGTCCTGATTAGTTGGTTGTTAATCTATCGGGATATCAACAAACAAAAGTCTTTTTGCTCATTAAATTTTTCAAGGATGCCAAAAATAAGAAACAAAAGCATTCCTCTTCTTATTGTTTTTCAGTTTGCAGCGTCATTAATTCTTATTGTTTCAGCACTAACAATTGTTAAGCAGGTAAATTATATACACAACAAGGATATTGGACTTGACAAGTCAGCAATCGAATTATCATTAGGAGTGGAGAATGATAAAAAGACCATTGCTTTTAGAGATGAACTTAGAAAATATCCTGCAATTGAAAACGTATCGGTGTGTGAAGGTTCTCCGATGCGTGGAGTTGGAAAGGTTATAATTAATTATGTAGAGAATAAAACGAAAAAAATGTTCATGCCCAGTATTTATAGCGGGGATCATGAATATATAAATGTATCCGGTATAAAAATACTTGAAGGAGAGCAATTCAGTGAAAATTCAAACAACAACATCAATAAATGCCTTATTAATAAAACTATGGCAGATTTTCTTGGTCCAAAAAACCCGATTGGTAGGCTTTTGCCAGGTACCGAAAATGAAATCATTGGAATAACCAATGACTTTATATGGATTTCACTTGATAATCCTGTTGAACCCGCATACATTACCTA
>JAHEEB010001128.1 GCA_024640925.1 Bacteroidota bacterium
ATCTCGTTGTCATTAGCACCCTTAAGTTACAAAATTTAAGGGGACAACTTAAGGTTGCAGATCACTGATTTGCAACCTTTTTTTCAACAAAAAGGCTGTCCATTACTTTTTGGACAGCCTCATTTTACATTTAAACAAGTAATATCATATTGATTAATTCTTGTTTTTTTCATAAGTACATGAACAAAGTAATACCTATTTTTGTATTAATAAGAAAACCCAATGACAATGAACAATTCAATTATAGAACTTAAGGAAGATGTAAAGTGGATCGGAATTCTGGATAAGGATATTACAGTTTTCGATATTGTGATGGAAACAAAATATGGTACAACATATAACAGTTACTTTATCGATGCTGATAAGAAAACAATTATCGATTCGTCGAAAGAAAAATTTAAAGATGAATACTTAAATAAAGTCCGCCAGGTTGTTAATCCTTCAGATATTGAAATCATTGTGGCCAATCATACCGAGCCGGATCATTCCGAAAACATCAGATATCTGCTTGAACTGGCTCCAAATGCAACTGTTTACGGAAGTAAAATAGCCATAAGCTATCTTACGGAAATAATTAATAAACCTTTTAAGTCGGTTGCAGTTAAAGATGGCGATACTTTATCTTTAGGCAATAAAACACTGCGTTTTATAAATGCCCCTAACCTGCACTGGCCCGATACAATATACACTTATATAGAAGAAGATAAACTTCTTTTTACATGCGATTCTTTTGGAGCACATTATTGCGACGAAAACATGTTTGATGATTTGGTTAATAAAACAAATTATTCTGAAGCATTTAAGTTTTATTTCGATGTAATTCTTAAGCCATACAGCAGTTTTATGCTGAAAGCTATTGAAAAGATAAGACTCTTGGATATTGATATGATTTGTCCGGGACATGGCCCTATTTTGCGCACTAACTGGAAAGAAATAGTTGATAAATCGGAACAATTATCGAAAGAATATTTATCGGTTACCGATCAGAGTCAGATTAATGTTCTTATTACCTATGTTTCGGCCTATGGATATACCCGTCAGATTGCTGAAGAGATAGCTATAGGAATCAGGGAGGTTAAGAAATGTAACATTGAACTGTTGGATATAGAGCACATTCTTATGGGAGACCTTGAATCGAGGATTGTTTCAAGCAATGCTCTTGTTGTAGGTTCACCCACTATTAATAAGAATACCTTGTTGCCTGTTTATAAACTTTTTGCCCTTATTAACCCCATACGTGATCGCAGTAAAAAAGCTGCAGCATTTGGCTCTTATGGCTGGAGTGGCGAAGCCGTTGGAATAATAGAGAGCAATCTGAAAAGCCTGGGATTGAATGTTGTTGTAGATGGAGTAAAATCAAAATTTGCTCCTGCCAACGATAAGGAACAAAACATGATTGAATTTGGGAGGGAATTTGCCAGGGCTCTTTAACCTTCAATTATTCAATAGAAGACGAACCTCGATATTAAAAACAATACATTAATATTTAGGCGATTAGATTATAGGTGTATTGGGATTTGAAATGTAAATCCAGATTACTTTTTTATTTTGCAACAAGTCAGAAAGCTATAATCAAAAGATTGGATAATAGCTTTCTAACTTTGTTTTAAAGTTACCTGAAATTTGTCGAAATTTAAATAAATAAGAATGAGGTTTATTAGTAATAAAATTGAACCAACAGTAATAGCTGAAAAGACTTCCAGCACATCCGAAAAGTATGATCCAACAAAGATCTCACTCGAAAAAACAGTAAGTATTAAAGATATATAAAATAATACTTTAAGCAAGAAATGAGTTCTTCCTGGAATCTGATTTGTTGCTTTAAAAATAAAAAGATAGTTCATGAAGTAAGATGGATAAAGGAAAATGAAATAGGCTTTCCATGCCAGAGGTGATAGCAAAGGGATAGCATTAAGAATAAATGCATATTCAAGAAATGCTTTTAAACCACGTATTTTACTTAGCTTTTCCCGAAAAATATATAGAATATAAGCACCTGCAACAGCCA
>JAHEEB010000373.1 GCA_024640925.1 Bacteroidota bacterium
GTTTCGGGTGTTATAGGAGCTACACGCAACAACAATATTGGAATAAACGGCATTGCCGATAATGTAAAAATAATGGTTATCCGCACTGTTCCGGACGGCGATGAATGGGACAAAGATGTGGCAAAATCGATTAAATATGCTATTGATAATGGCGCACAAATCATTAACATGAGTTTTGGTAAATCTTTTTCTCCCCAAAAACAATTTGTTGATGATGTTATCAAACTTGCTGATGAAAAAGATGTACTGCTGATTCATGCTGCCGGCAACGATAATGAAGATGTTGATGTAGAAGATAATTTTCCAAATCCGTATTCAATTGATAAAACCATAATTGCAAATAATTGGATTACTGTTGGCGCCAACACAAAAGACGTAAAGAAAAAACAACTGGCTGCTGATTTTTCTAACTATGGGAAGAAAAATGTCGACCTGTTTGCCCCCGGTCACAATATTATTACCTGTATGCCTGGTAATAAATATGACATGGTAAGCGGAACAAGCTTTTCTGCTCCTACTGTAACAGGAGCTGCAGCACTTATTAAGGAATATTATCCAGGATTAACAGCTGCCCAAATTAAAGATGTATTGCTCAAATCGGTTGAAAAGAATAACGGTAAAGTTATACTGCCCGGAACAAGCGGAAAGTCGAAAAAAGTGGTAAGCTTCGCTTCTCTTTCAGCAACTGGTGGAGTAGTAAATGTATACAATGCACTTGTTTTAGCCGAGCAAATAACTTCGAAACAATAACAGATTTTTCAGAAATGAAATGGAGCTGTCCAAAAAGTTGATAGCCACGAATTCTCTAAGACACAAAGGTATCACTAAGATTAATGTCTTAAAAAAATAAGAACTTTGTGAATCTTTGAGACTTTGTGCCTTGGTGGCTGATTCACTCGAATATACCTTTTTGGACAGCTTCATTCTTGTTTTTCAGATATATTCGAAACACATTCAAAAGCCTTTGATAAAGATTTTAGTTTTTTTCTTGTCCTGTTAAAAACTCAGGGAAATTTACCAGGTAAGCTTTTGATGTTGACCGTGTAATAGCTGTATATAACCACCGCAGATATTCCTTATCTATTCTTTCTTCGGTCAGATATCCCGTATCGATATATATTTCTTTCCATTGTCCACCCTGTGCCTTATGACAGGTAACTGCATATGCATATTTTACCTGTATGGCGTTGAAAAATTCATTTTCCTTTACTGCATTGTATTGTTTTTTCTTAGGTGTCAGGTGAGCATAATCTTCCATTATGCTGTAAAACAGATTTTTATTTTGTTCGGAATTCAGGGCAGCTGATTCGGAATGCAGTGAATCAAGAATCAGTTTTACATCCAGGGTTATGTCGTAATCAACAAGTTTTACCAGACAGTCAGCAAACCGAAATCCATAAATTTCCTTCGTATTCCTGACTTTTAAAACTTCCATAATATCTCCGTTGGCAATAAAATCGGCATCTGGCACATCTTTTAACCAGAAATAGTTATTCTTAACAGCCATCAGCAAATCACCCGAAGATAATTCTTCTTCCCTCCAGAGAACACTGTTTCGAATACCCATATTATACTGATTTGCTCGTTTGTTCGATCGGCAAATTACCAGTGTCTCATCAATACCTGAGTTAGAATATGAATTAGTGATGCTTTCTATCAGTTCATCTCCCCTTACACAAACAATATCGGCAAAATTGCCAATATTCAGCAATGGTAACCGAAAGTTTTCTGATTGAATTCTTTGTCTTAAAATGGTGGCGTTCAGTAAAATTCCAGAATCCTTATCCTGCCTTACTACATCCGTTAATTCAATCTCTCTCACTGAATAGTTGAGTATTTCTACTTCGTCTTTATTCAATGCGGGACTAATGGACAAATTAACGGGAGGAAGCTGGGCTGTATCGCCAACCACTATCAGTTTGCAGTTCTTATTTCCAAAGATATATTCCAGTAAATCGTTTAATAAAAAACCTGAGCCAAAAATATTTCCCTCTTGTTTTTGGTTCGAAATCATTGACGATTCATCGACAATGAAAATGGAATTGCTTGTAAGGTTTTTATTCAGTCCGAAAAGGCCAAATCCATCTGCTGCCGATTGCTGGCGGTATATCTTCTTATGAATGGTTAAGGCAGTAAAACCCGAATATTGGGTTAAAACTTTTGCTGCTCTTCCGGTGGGTGCAATAAGAAAGAATTTAATTCCCATCGATTTTAGTACCCTCACATATGCACTCAGTGTCATGGTTTTGCCTGTGCCAGCATATCCTTTTACAATTAATACCTCCCGCTGTATGCCATTAATCGTATAATCTGCCAGGTTATTTATAAGTTCAACCTGCGAAGGGGTGGGTTCAACATTAAGCTCTTCATTTATTTTTTTAACCAGGTGCTCAGACAACATGACAGCTTTTAATTTTGGGATGACAAAATTTGAAAATGAATCAATTTATAGAATCAAAATTTCACCTTCTTAAAAATTGGGTTAAATTCGTAGAGTTCAAAAGTACGAATAACAGTTTAAAAAAATGACTTTATATTCATGTCATATTTTTATTCACAGATAAATTTGAATTAGCCTTTTAATATGCCAGAGATTAACTATATCAATCCGCTACTTAAAAAAAATCAACCTAAAGATTTATTCGCTCAAATAAGCATGGATGGATTTTCATATTCCATTCGTTCGTCGGAGAGCAAACAAATACTTCTATTCAAATACTTCAAATTTCATAATATACTTTTGGTAGATGAAATGCTCAGAAAGGTTGAGAATATTATAGATATCGAAGATGCTATTAAAGATAAATTCACATGTGCCGATGTCGTTTGTATCTCACAAAGATCCACACTTATTCCTGAGGAATTTTTCAAACCTGAATACTTAAAAAAATACTTCGAATTCTCTCAGAACCTTGCTGAGTTTGATGAATTGCACTATACCTATATACCAGAAATAAAAGCCTACAATGTTTTTGGGTTACCGAGTTTTCTTTGCAATATTTTCTACACCATTCACCCAAAATCAACATTTCACAATCAGTCAACAACCCTTATAAGAAAAGGAATAAGGAAGGGGAATGATGATCACATAAGTGCAATAATGGGGCTTAATAATGGTTTTTTCGACCTGGTATTGATACAAAATGGCAACCTCTTGCTTAACAATTCATTTCAATATACCAATTCAACAGATTTTGTTTATTTTTTTCTGTATACATGCAAACAGCTGAAAATTAACCCGGCAGATATACCTGTTACAGTCTTTGGAGAAGCAATACAAGAGAAAAGTATTATCGAGGAATTAAGGCCACAAGTAAGAACGATAGAAATACCTCAAATCGATATTTCTGATAGGAGTCCCCTCGATAATAAGCAACGTGTCCAGTTTTATACACATTTTTTACTCAATTCATGAGAATAATAAGCGGAGAACATAAAGGCAGAACCATACAAGTCCGGAAAAACTTTGATGCGCGGCCAACCACCGATTACGCGAAAGAGAGCATTTTTAATATCATCAATAATCATTTCGATTTCGATGTTATTGAAGTACTTGATTTATTTTCCGGAACAGGGAGCATCAGTTATGAATTTGCCTCAAGGGGCAGTAAACGGATTGTTTCGGTTGAAAAAGATGCACAATCGGCAAAATTTATAAAGCAGAATACCATTCTACTGAAAATTGATTCAATAGAAATCTGTAAAGCCGATGCCTTTTGGTTTATAGAAAAGTGCAGGAATAAGTTTGATATTATTTTTGCCGATCCTCCATACGAACTTCCGAACTTACAAGATATTCCGGACGCAGTATTAAAAGCAGATTTGTTAAAAGACGATGGATGGTTCATTTTGGAGCACGGAAAACAAAACACCTTCGAACACAACCCTTTACTTATTGATAAAAGAACTTACGGGAGTGTACATTTCAGCATTTTTAAAAAACTTTAAAAAAACTTCAAGAATTTTTTGAATAACCCTTGCAGGTTTAAAAATAACAGTTAATTTTGCTGCGCATTAAAAAATGGTTCGGTAGTTCAGTTGGTTAGAATGCCGCCCTGTCACGGCGGAGGTCGCGGGTTCGAGTCCCGTCCGGACCGCAGGAAAATGCAAAACCCCTTGAAATTCAAGGGGTTTTTTATTTGTGTCTACTCGATTTAGACACCAAATTCTGGATCACTCCGAAAAATTGTGCCTTTGATAATTGAACGCATTGCCCTGAAGAATTATGTTTATAAACTCTTATTCGGTTTCGTTAGTATAAGCGGTAAGCTGAAAAAGAATGTACTTCCTTTACCTACTTCACTTTTTGCCCAGATTTTTCCTCCTTGCATTTCAACCATTTCTTTGCAAAGCAACAGCCCCAAACCACTTCCCTTTTCGCTGGCAGTTCCGGATGTTGATACATTTTTTTCAATCCTGAATAAAAAAGGGATTTTATCTTTTGATATGCCAACTCCATTATCTTTAACCATGATTTCAACAACGGATTCAAGTATATTGGCATCTAATATAATCTGTCCGTTTATATGAGTGAATTTTATAGCATTCGAAATTAAATTGTGCAGTATTGTTTTGGTCATATCTAAGTCACAGCTAATAAATAAGTCAGAGGTTATATTATTTTTTATACTAATGTTTTTCTTCAAATTGGTTTTTAGTGAAACCACTTCAAATGCAATAGTTTTCAGGTTGTATACATCAATAAATGGTTTCATAAGACCACGCTGTATTTTAGACCATTGTAACAAATTTTCAAGCATTTTAAATGTGTCTTTTGCTACATTATTGATTAATTGAACTTGTTCCTTAATGCTATTTTTCTCAAGCTTCTCAAAATTATCAAGCAATATCTCGCTAAAGCCAATAAGAGCAGAGAAAGGGCTTCGTAAGTCGTGTGAGATAATAGAAAAAAATTTATCTTTAGTTGCATTAAGCTCTTGTAGTTCTTTTGAAAAAATGTAGAGTTGTTCACTTTGAATTTGCAAGGTTTTAAATTTTCGTGCATTGGCAATAGACAATCCGCAGATCTGGCTAATTATCCGGCTCATTCTTTTATATTGTACAATATTTGCAGGAAACTTTAGCCCAATTATATTAAAAGTTCCAATTAATTCATTCGCATGGCGTATTTCAATACAAAAAGAATCCTGGTCCATTTTATGTTGAATGATTTCTTCCTTCTTATAGTATGTAACATCGACTTCCACATCATTTAGGTAGTGATGAAAACACAATTGTTGCGGGGCAAACAAAATATTGAGTAATTCAAAAGTTTTCGTTACAATTTCTGATTCATTGGTGTAATCAACCAGATCT
>JAHEEB010000374.1 GCA_024640925.1 Bacteroidota bacterium
GAGGCTATCTTTACAGGTAGCCTTTTTTTTATTTTTAGAGCTGATGAATAACATCACATATAACGGAAATAGTTTATTTACTCTATTACAATTTTCAATAAACTATTTAAGAATGTGGGTTTATTTCATTATTTTTATAAGATGCAAGTCACATTTGCATCAAAAATAGATATCGAATAATTTAGTTTTTTTCAAGCAAATTCATGAATATCAGGAAAATATTAACAATACTAATGACGCTGTTGTTAATAAACAACCTGATTGCCGTATATGATAATTCTGTTGAAATAATTTCTGTTTCCAGTGGATTACCTAATTCCTCTATAAATTATCTGAGTATTGGTCAGAAAGGAAATCTTTTGGTTGGCACAAATAATGGATTGTATTTATATGATGGATATCAATTCATGGAAAAAAACATCACCCCTTTCAATTCTCAACTTCTTTCAAATGATATTACTTTTATTTCTGAAGATAAGAAGGGAAATATCTGGCTAATTGCTAAAAACGACATTCTGTTTATCAGTTCAGCCACTAATCGTACAAGTCAGGTTCTGAAATCCAGCTATGACACATTCAGGCAGTTAATTTCCTGCGACCTGAATAACTTAACATTTATTTTATGCAATGATAGTATTTTGTGTGTTGACGCGGAAAATCTACACACAAAAACTATTTACAAAACCGAAATGGAACCAATTAAATGCGTTTCAATCTATCAAAAAGACCTTTTCATTCTTTCTCCTGAAAAATTAATTATTTATAACACAGAAAACTTTTCAAATGAAGTGTTTTCAATAAGAACCGGTATTATAGAATCAAACCAGACTTTTTTGTATTCAATTGACAGAGACAATTTAATCTGCATTTCCGGGAAGAAACTTATTCATATCGACCTGAAAAAAAATACACAAGATATCATTTATACTTTTCCCTCCATTGCCATTTCTTCATCTTTTGCTGGCAATTCCTTATGTGTTTCCACATCAAACGATGTGTATTGTTTACTGTTTGGATCCAAATACAATGTTACTTCTTTCTCAAAAGAATATTCAAATGAAGAACTGTCACTACATCAAATCACTCATGATAGGAATGGTTTAATCTGGGGTGTTTCGGGAAAGGGGATCGTTAAAATAAATACAAATTCAAGAAAGATCAATTCGGAAGATTTAAATAATATCTTATCAAACAAATATAATATCAGAAAGATTGTGTTTGAAGGTTCAAAACAAGGTTTTGTTTTACCTGTCAATAATAACCTGAGTTTTTATAATACGACCAATAAGCTGGTATATCATTTGCCCATTGACTATTGCAGTGCTGCATATCTTTTAGATACGAACATTATACTTCTTGGAATAAAAAACAAAATTTTGAAGCTTAATCTTTCAAATAAACAGATAATCGAAAGTTTTTCAATCGGAGAAACAATCGTTAATTCTTTCGAAAAAGATGGTGATGAAATATGGGTAGCGGCAAAAAATGGTCTATACCTATATGATAGGGGGAAGATAAACAAAAAATTTTCTGGAGATATCAAAAAGTTTATTAAATCAGGGAATTATATTTTTTTTATTTCATCAGAAGAATTAGGCAAAATTGATTTGATTAGCAGTAAATCAACAATGATTAATAAAGGAACTCCATTTAATGACATTATTCTGAATAATGGAATAATATGTGTAGCTTCAAATGATGGATTATATTTGATTAATAAGGCATCGGACAAAAAAACCGACTATTTAAAAAAGATAACACACGGGAATATTTCTTCTTTGATAAATAGTTCAAACTTATCTGAAATATGGTTTACAACCGAGTCAGATATTAGCTGTTATAATTTTGAAACGAAGAAAATCTTAAAATTAGGTTATGATGATGGAATAAGAAAGAATACATTTATAGTGGGAGGTGCATTAAGAGGCATAAATAGTGAACTGGCATTTGTAACAGAAAATAAAATTATTCATTTCTATCCTGAATTGATTTTCAGGAATAAAAATCTTCAGAAAGTAATCATTTCCTCAATTTTATTCTCAGGAAAAGGAGAAACTTTTAGAGTTATTTATCCATTATCTGATACAATTAAAAAAACCAACAATGTTCAATATGTTCAGATATTCTTCTCAACAAATGATTTGTATTCTCCAAAACATGTAAGGTATTTATATACCATTGTCCCCCAGGGGAAAGCAGACAATTGGAAAGAGCTTGAAAACAACTCATTATTGTTAAGCGGAATGGCTCCCGGAATATATAGCCTTAAAGTCAAAGCAATTAACAGTCATGGTGAAGTTAGTAAAGAAAGTTCTAATTATACATTTATAGTCAGAGCTCCTTTTTATCAGTCAAGAGCAGGTTTTATCCTTTTTGTTGTATTGTTTATACTAATCATCTTGTTCCTTATTCAATTTCGAACCAGGAATTTAAGAAAGATAAACCGGGAGTATAAAGAAAAAGAAAGGATAGCAAAAAAAATTGAACAACAAAAGGAGGAGTTATCATTAAAGAATAAAAACATTACTGATAGTATTAATTATGCCCGCAGGATACAAATTGCCATGATGCCTTCTGCAAAGTTGTTTAAAGCATATTTTCCCGATTCGTTTCTTCTACATATGCCAAAAGATATTGTTAGTGGTGATTTTTATTGGGTTAATCATGTAGAGGATAAAGTTTTTTTCTCTGCTGTCGATTGTACAGGCCATGGTGTTCCAGGAGCTTTCATGTCAATAATCGGAGTTGAGCTTTTCAGAAGGATTACAGAAATAGAAAAAATAACTTCACCATCGGGGGTATTGAATAGTTTAAGCAAGAACTTCGAGCGCGTATTTGGTGATGTAGATGAGATGAAACTTCGGGATGGTATGGACCTGGCTTTTTGTTCTTTAAATATAGAACAGACTCAGCTTGAATTTGCTGGAGCATTTAATCCAATCTACATCATTCGCGACAATTCAATTATTGAAGTTAAAGGAGACAGGTATTCTGTAGGTGTTTATCACGAAGATGATGTAACCCGTTCTTTTAACAATCATGTGATAAGCTTAAACGATGGAGACATTATTTATATTTTCACAGATGGATTTGCGGATCAATTTGGTGGACCAGAGGGTAAAAAGTATAAATACAGACGTTTTAGGCATTTATTGCTTGCTTTGCATCAATTGCCTATGCAAAAGCAAGAAGAATTTCTACGAAAGAATATATTGGAATGGAAGGGAGACCTTGATCAGGTTGATGATATTCTTGTTATGGGTTTAAGAATACATCAGACAAAACTATAATAAAGGGTTGAATAAACGGCAGGTTAATAAAAGAGTATTAGTTCGTTTCTATTTTTAAAAGTTGTTCCATCTTCTTTAAAAGTACTTCTACCTGAAATGGTTTGCTAATGTAATCATTCATACCAGCTGCAAGACATGCTTCCTTGTCTCCCGATAGTGCGTTTGCTGTAATTGCAATAATAGGCGTATGAAGGTTTGTGCTGGCTTCAAGTTCTCTGATTTTCTTTGTTGCTACAATACCATTCATTATAGGCATCTGAATATCCATTAGAATAAGGTCATAACGTGTTGTGCCAAATTTATCAAGTGCTTCTTTACCGTTATTGGCCAAGTCAATATTTTTTACTTTGCCTTTTAAACTTAGCAGAACAATTTTTTGATTTATTGAATTGTCTTCAACAAGAAGAATATTTGCATCCCTAAGTTCAGAGGCTCTATCCTGATATATTATTTCAGGTTTTTCTCTTTCTACAGCAACAATTTGAGAGGCCGCTTTATTTAGTTTTAAGGTAAATCTGAATAAAGTTCCTGCTACATTTGTATCGATCTGACCTTTATATAAGTTTACAATTTTTTGAGCAATAGAGAAGTCATAAATCAATTCAGCATTCGTCTCAATATCATGGCTGACTTCGTTAAGAATATTTATCAGATAGTAATTTTTATCGGTTTTAATAACTTTAAAACGAGGACATATAAAACTAAAGGATAACACAGGTAATGTTTGATCTTCGTGCTCGTAAGCGATCTCAATTTCAAGATCCTGTTTATCTTTTATACATGCGGTTTTAATAAAATTCTCAACAAGAGTTAAAAACAATTGTTTGATTCTTATTGGATCACCAATAAAGTTGTCTTTTATAGGATTAAAAAGCTTAATATCTAGAATATCTTTGTGTTGATTTTCGAAAAGCTTTAGAGTGCTTTCAATTGTTGAGTGAAGGTTAAATTTTATGTTGGTCTTTATTTCATCGTCCAAATCAACGGTAGAAATCTTTACAATATTATTAACAACGTTTACAAGGTTATTTGTCGAGGCAATTATTGTTTCAAACAGATCTCTTTGGTCGGGCTCAAGTTTTGCCTGATTAACCATTGTAGAAATGAGGGTGATATTATTAAGTGGAGTTCTAATCTGATGTGAAAGCCTGGATAAAAATTCATCACGCATTTTTATCTCCTCATTGTTTTGAGATATTTTTTGTTTCAGACGTTCATTATTGAAAGATTTCAAATATTCAAAAAAATATAACATCAGGTGAATACCTAGGTAGGCGCCAATTATTCGCAGTCCTGAAGCTAAATCATACACATATGCACCCGAAAAAGTTCTGCTAAAAACAATTAGCAAGCCAATAATTAAAAGAAGGCTCAGGGAGTATATCGAACCTATTTTTAATCCCTTAAGGCTTATTGCAATCACAGGAAAGAGTAATACCCAAAGCAACCCCGACCCGGTTGCTCCACCAATAAACAAAATATAGGTAAGAATAATCCCACAATATAGGACTATAGCTGTAGAGCAGAAAAGAATATTATATTTAAAGAAAAGGACTTTAAAATTGATGAAAATTACGAAGCAGGAGAATAACATAATTCCGGCAAGCAAGTAATCTCCAAAAAAAGTACTGGTTAAAGCAAATAAAATGAAATAAATAAAAAGGAGTATGCTTGAAAAACTAATTAATATAACCTGATTAAGCTGTTCGATAGATAACGATTTATCAGCTTTATTCTTTATGTAATCGATAATTATCGTTAGTAACTTCATGAAAATAAGATACAATATGTTTAATCCTATTATTTTGTATGTATAAATATAGTTAAAAAAAAAGAAAATATAGAAATCGGCATGAAAATAGCTAGTTGTTTATTTATAAATATCGGATTATATTTATTTAAAATATTTTAAAATCAGGATAGACAATCATACTTTATAGTTTTTAATATACGTTTAAATCTTAAAGATTTATTTTCATGATTAATGTTACAAAAAGGCTATCGGTATTATTATTGCTGT
>JAHEEB010001129.1 GCA_024640925.1 Bacteroidota bacterium
TTAAATAAGAAAAGAATAAAAGAATTATGCGAGGTTTTGAAAAGTCAATCTATATTTAAAGGTCTGAAGTTTATATGCATGGCTCGTGTCGATAATATAAATGAGGAAATACTTAAAGACCTTAAAGAAGCCGGCTTTTATATTATTAGTTATGGTATTGAGTCTTTTTCTAACAGAGTGCTATCTGATATGGACAAAAAACTTCATTCTGTTCATTCAACAGATATGGCACAAATTGCCATGAATACCGTTGAAATGACTCTGAATGCGGGACTTACTCCCCGAATAAATTTCATTTTATTCTATCCTACAATAACCAGGGCAGATCTACAAATAACAATCGAATGTGCAACAGAGCTTATCATGAAAGGCGCTCCTCCAACCTATTATACCTTTGTAGAACTTTTTCCGGGTGCTTCTATTATGAATAAGAATTATAAGGATGGTTGGGTTTATGAGAAACAAGAACTTCCTGATGGAAATATGATTGAAATTCCTACTAAAGTTCTTCCACTCGATAAGGAAATAAGAGAATTATGTCTGAAAGCTTTGCAAATACATTCTGATTCAATTAATGAACTGAAGAAAACCTATTCCTGGGAAACAGATGGCAATTTACCAACATCAATTGATACGCTGATTTTATTTCGTAATTTGTACAATTTAATGTCAATTCCTTCAGATAAAATCTCGGATTCAATTCATCAATTAATCTACCAATTAATTGATGAAGAAAAAGAGAATACATACATTAATGAAGATTTCAATGAACCAATCCTTACACTATAATTCATTTATAAATGCCATCAGATTGCTTGAGGATTATGATAACAGGATTACCTCCTGTATTAAAAACATTATTTACAAGTATTCCGAAAATAAGCTTGATAAAAGTCTGTTGTTTATTGAACTTAGAGAATTACTGAATGATTTCACAAAAGATTTGACCCTTATAGATTTTCAAAGGGGTAAGATTGAAATTCCTGAAAACCTTCACTCTTTTATGATGAGATTGTCTAATTCCTCAAACAAATCATTCGAAAGAGATTCCAATCTTTCTCTTCTCAAAGAATCTGACATATATCTTTCTTTTTTGAGCCAATTTTTTAAGAAAAACGATATTCTTCTCCTGAGTTCAGAAATTATGAAAGTGATATCGATTCTTGAAAAACCGGAATTCACAACTTTAACTTGCCAGGATGAGTGTACATTGGTAATCAGTAAACTCAATAAATATTCCATTTTACTAAATACAGCTGCATTAGATATGGATATTTTCGGAGGGTTGCCAGTAGAACCTCCTTATGGCCTAAAGGATCAGGAAACGCCACAAGTGTCTAAGAAAAGTCTGTTAGTGTCAATAATGTATTCTTTATCTGAAATCGATTCTATTTGCGATAACAAAAAATCAATAATCAGACTAATAAAACTTGTAAATAACGATTACAGAATACAAGTTGGTTCTAAATGTTTTGACTTTATTGATCAACCCGAATGGAAGGGCTGGATCTATAGAAGTAATCCATCTGAAAAGACTTTTAAAGATCTGAATATATATGAACTTCCTGGCATTATTTCCGGCTTTATCCATGATATGAAGCAGGCAATTTGTCTTTGTGAAAAAAGAAATATAGGTCTTAAGGATGCTTTAAATCTAGCAAGGAAAGAACGTGCTGTAACAATAGAATTAAATATTCAGGCATATCATAGCTGGCCAAAAGAAGAACGATCATTCCGAACAATCAAATCAAGGTATTTAAAACCATTGATAACAGGTATTTCGGTTGTTACTTTAATTCTGTGTATGATAGGCTATTTCAGCCGAAATCATGTTCTGGCTCCACTTCAGTTTATCGATACTGCAATTACATGGCTTCTTTTCCTTTTGGTGGCGTATCTTATTTATTTATGTGTTTATGGTTTAATAGGAAAAGGCGGGATCTATACAGTTAATAAAAAGGATCTGTTGGAAATAAAGGGAATAATTCTCTCGGAACATTTTACT
>JAHEEB010001130.1 GCA_024640925.1 Bacteroidota bacterium
AAACATCCCCGATACCACTGGCTATTGTCTTCCATACGAATTTGGAGAGAAGATTAAATACCTGATGGAAAATGTTTCTAATGTTCATAAAGCAATCATTTCAACCCATTGCCATAATGATCTGGGAATGGCTACAGCTAATTCTGTTGCAGGTGTATTAAACGGTGCTCGCCAGGTCGAAGTTACCATTAACGGAATTGGCGAACGTGCCGGTAACACATCGCTTGAAGAGGTTGTAATGATTTTCCGCAGCCGTAAACAATTGAATATTGATACAGCCATTAACAGTAAAAATATTTATAAAACCAGTCGTTTGATTTCATCATTGATGAATATGCCTGTTCAGCCTAATAAGGCTATTGTCGGCAGAAATGCTTTTGCTCACTCGTCAGGTATACATCAGGATGGCGTTTTAAAGAACCGCGAAAACTACGAAATTATCGACCCGGTTGAAGTAGGTATCAGTGAATCCAGTATAGACCTTACTGCCCGAAGTGGACGTGCTGCTCTTAAACACAGACTTCAGTTACTAGGCTATGAATTCAATTCTGAAGAGTTGAACAAAATATATGAAGACTTTCTGGAACTGGCAGACAAAAAGAAAACGATTAACGATGAAGACTTGCAAATATTAGCCGGACAGAAAACTCAATGCGAAAATTGCATTAAGCTTGAACATCTGCAAGTACTTGCCGGTTCCTCCACTATACCTATGGCAACTGTAACTTTGAATATCAATGGTGAATCATTCACTGCTACAGAAAGTGGTAATGGACCAATTGATGCTTCATTGTCTGCCGTGAGAAAGCTTATTCGTCATAAAGTAAGACTTGAAGAGTATTTGGTACAGGCTATTACCAAGGGAACTGACGATTTGGGCAAAGTACATATCCAGATCGAAAACAAAGGAAAAACCTACTACGGTTTCTCTGGTAATACCGACATCATTACTGCTTCTGTTGAAGCTTTTATCGATGCTATAAATAAAATTGCTTAATAATTAAAACTACATAAAATTGGGAAAGACTTTATTTGACAAGGTTTGGGACGCACATGTTGTGTCCGAAATCAAAGATGGACCAAGTGTCTTATTTATCGACAGACATTTAATACACGAGGTTACTAGTCCTCAGGCATTCACTGGCTTAGATAAAAGAGGCATGAAAGTATTTCGTCCGGAGCGTACTGTTGCAACCCCTGATCACAATGTGCCCACCATTGATCAGCACTTGCCAATCAAGGATATTTTATCAAAAACCCAGGTTGAAACCCTGGCAAAAAATACGGAGAAGCATGGTATAAGACATTTTGGACTGAATCATCCATACCAGGGTGTTGTACATGTTGTTGGTCCTGAGTTAGGACTTACACTACCAGGAATGACAATAGTATGTGGCGATTCGCATACTGCAACTCATGGTGCATTTGGTAGCGTGGCTTTCGGAATTGGTACAAGTGAAGTAGAAATGGTTCTTGCGACACAATGCATACTTCAGCCAAAACCTAAACGTATGCGCATCAATATCGATGGTGAATTGGGGAAAGGTGTTACTGCCAAAGACCTAATTCTTTACATCATTTCAAAAATATCAACCAGTGGCGGTACAGGTTATTTCATTGAGTACACCGGTTCTGCCATTCGTAACCTTAGTATGGAGGGACGTATGACTGTTTGCAATATGAGCATAGAAATGGGTGCCCGTGGTGGGTTAATAGCTCCTGACCAAACAACAATTAACTATATCAAAGGCCGTGAATTTGCTCCTAAAGGCAATGATTGGGACAATTTGGTTGAGTACTGGAAAACTCTGAAATCGGATGATGATGCAACGTTTGATATGGAATTATCATACAAAGCTTCGGACATCGAACCAATGATAACTTTTGGAACCAATCCGGGTATGGGAGTGGGAATCACAGGAACAATACCAACAGTAGCCGCAATTGAAGCATCTGCAAGAGTAACCTATGAGAAATCATTTAACTATATGGGCTTCGAAGGTG
>JAHEEB010000375.1 GCA_024640925.1 Bacteroidota bacterium
TTTAAAAAGTAATTTCCCTATGATTTACATAAAATATGCTTTCGTTATATCCCTGGTTTTTACATTTGTAAGTTGTCGTAAATTAGTTCAGGAAGAATTCCCAAACTTTCCGGTTTCTCCGGTAGTAAATAGTATTCTGATATCCGATAGTACAATAAAAGTACATGTTTCATTAACCGATAAGATTGACACAAACAGACTTGGATATGTCGACAGTGCTGAAGTATTCCTTTATATAGATGGTGAATTCAAAGAACAACTGACTTATACATCTGATGGCATATATTCTTCCAACACCATTATTGTGCCGGGTAAAACCTATTCCTGCATGGTATCTGTTCCTGGGTTTCCTCTTGTTTCCTGCACTGATTCAATTCCCGAACCGACAAAAATCACAAATATTATTCATACTAATAATGCCGGAATAGATCAGGATGGTCTTACTTATCCATCGATTCAGTTTACTCTGGAAAATAATCCTTCAAAAAAAGAATATTTCGAAATCATTATTAAGTTAATTGAATATGATGAATTAGTTGATGCTTCGATAATTTATATTGCCGATCCGGTTTTACTCAACGAAGGATTACCTATTGCCGTTTTTAGTGATGAATTAATGGGGAATTATTACACCATGACTCTAAACTATACCACAGGTAGCTCTGGTAGTAAAAACAATGAGCCTATACATACCAACCTATTCCCCCTTTATATTGAAGTGCGTAGTATTAGTTATGATTATTATATGTACCGGAAACAGTTATGCTTGTATGAAACCAGTCGTTATCCGGATATTATCGCGGGAGTGGTTACCTCCTTCTCGCTCTATTCAAATATTGAAAGTGGATATGGAATTTTTGCCGGATATTCACCATTGGTTTCTGATACCCTTAATCCTAATTCTTTATATAAATGATACAAGTATGAAAGTATATAAATTTGCCATTTTATTTGTCCTTGTGTCGTTTTTAGGAAGTAGTTTTCTTTTTTCACAATACCGTATTTCCGGTTTTATAAAAAGTAAATCATCGGGTGAAGTGCTTATTGGTGCCCAGGTTTTTGATAGCATAGCAAAATATATAACAAATACAGACAATCATGGCCATTTCAGCATGGTTGTTTCGGTACCAACAACACTTAAAGTATTATATGCCGGTTGCAGAGAGCTCTCAATAAATATCAGAGACAAACACGACAGCTTACTTTTGATTCTGCTGGAAAATAATATAGAGTTGGAAGAAGTAGAAGTAAGGATGCAAAAAACGCCCTCCTTTAATTCTACAACACTCAGCCATGAAGAAATGATCAATTCGCCCTCGCTTGGAGCTAAGCCCGATGTTTTAAAAACGTTGCAACTTCAGCCCGGTATAATGTCGCAAAACGAAGGTTCCAGCCTGCTGATGGTCAGGGGTGGAAATCCCGGTGAAAACCTTTATTTATTAGATAATGTGCCTCTTATCTATGTAAACCACCTTGGGGGCTTTATGTCTGTTTTTAATCCAGATATAATTAATAATGTCACTTTGTATAAAGGTGGTTTCCCTGGCCGATACGGAAGTAAACTTTCATCAATTGTAGATATCACGCAACGCGAAGGCAACAAATCAACACTGAATGGTTCTTATAGTCTTGGGGCCACCGATGCTTCATTCACTCTGGAAGGTCCATTGAAATTAAAAAATGCTACTTTTATTATAACCGGACGAAAAACATTTACCGATTTTCTTTTAGCGGCAGCAAGCAGTATTTCAGAGGGTAATCATACAATCTCTTATGGATTTCATGATATTAATGGAAAACTTTCATGGAGGCCTGACTTGAAAAACAGTTTTCATTTTAATATATATCAGGGCGATGATTATCTGAATTATTGGACAAAAACGGAAGACAATGGGATTACCAACAAGTCGCATATTGGAAACAAATGGGGAAATTGGCTTTTATCAAGCCGTTGGAACCATGTATTATCAGACCGCTTATATACTTCTACTGTATTCTCATACACCCGTTACCGGTTAAAAGACATAAACTATTTTATGGTTATTGACAGTGCCGGAGAAAAAAACTTCGACACTAAATATATATCCTCTGTTCAGGATATGTCCCTACGTTCTGATTGGAAATTAAATGTGATGAAAAACTGGTCTCTCGATTATGGCTTTCAATCTTCTCTTTTTATCCATAATCCAAACCAGATTAGCTCCTACTATAAAACTCAAAACGACAATTCAATTGTATCTCTGGAACCTGCACTTTATTTTGATAATAAAATTAACTTCGGATATTCAGAACTTAACTTGGGTCTGAGAGCTGTTGATTATATGACAAATGGCTATTCCCGTTTCCACCTGGAGCCTCGCATGAGTCTAAATATAGGAATCAATGCCCATCAGATATTCAATCTCAGTTACATGCTTGTAAGCCAATACTCCCAACTGATTTTCACATCAGGCGTTTTTTCAAACAATGAAGTCTGGATACCAGCAGATAAAACCATTCTGCCCTCTCAATCACAACAGTATAATGCCGGATGGAAGGGCTATTTCCATGAAGATATGCTACAGGCAAGTGTAGAAATATATTATAAAGGGTTGACTAACCTGGCTACATACCGCGAAGGCTATACCAACTTAATTGGCGATGAAAACTGGCGCGAAAAGATTGAGACCGGAGGTAAAGGCACTGCTTATGGGGTAGAATTTATGTTTAGTAAAAATTCAGGCAAGTGGAATGGTTATCTGAGTTATACTTATTCCAGCGCCACGCGACAATATCCAGATATTAATAAGGGGAAAACATATGTGTTCGAGTACGATCGGCCTCATTGTGGTTCAATTGTTATCAATTACAAGTTTAACGAGAAACTAACAATCAATGCCAACTGGATTTATCAAACAGGATTGCCCTATACACCTGTAATTGGTCGACAGTATACACCTGACCTGGAAAAAGAAATCGATGGAAAACCTTTTTATTACGAAGCTCTTATTTATGGCGAACGCAACAGTTCTCGTATGAAGGATTATCACCGGCTCGATATCGCATTGCATTATTCCCGTTTGACAAAAAAAAGAAAAATGAAATCGGACTGGACTTTTTCTGTGTATAATGTATATAACCGGCTGAACCCATACTTCTATTATTACAACACCAGTGAATCAGGAGAATTCTATAAGCCTGAAACAGATAATGATTACTGGAAGGTTAAGCTTTACCAGGTAAGCTATTTACCATTCATACCTTCGGTATCGTACAAAGTGTATTTTAGTTCAGGTATAGATAAAGAGAGAACCGATAAAAAAATTGCACGAATAAAAAGAGATAAAACAGGTTTCTATCCCCGGGATTCCTATATAAGAAAAAGATTAGATATAAAACTTGGTTATGCTTTTTATCCTTATAGTAAGTTATCATCAGATGATGATGAAACAGGAACTTACACATTTCGGTTAAAAGCCTGTTATGGAATAAGCAATCATTTTAGTACAGGTATTTATCTGGGGTATGGCAAATATTCATCTTTTGGATTTTTTAATCCTACGCAAGCTAACTCACAAAGATTGATGTATGGTGGCAATGTCGATTATCATTTAGTTCCCTATTTAGTAAAAAGAAATGATTTTCGATTTGATTTGTACTTGTCTGCAGCGGCAGGAGGAATTTATTACTGTAATCATGGAGAATATCATATTCCATTGAAAGATATTGCTGACTATGGACTTTATGCAGGAGCATCATTCTATTTATTAAAACATATAGGGGTTTTTGTAGAATATGGTTATGGTAACCTTACTAATTTACGATATGGATTATCTGTAAAAATAAACAAGAAAAAAGCCGAAAATATTTCAAAAGATTGATGAACCTTTTTTTTCTATAATACCTATGTCAATATCACATTTATATCTCCTTGTTGTATAGCTGCAAAATTTTGTAATGTCCCCTACATTATTTAGTGAATCTCAAACCAATAGATAAATCAATTCGGGATAAACTTTCAAAATTGTCTTTTTCAAGCTTGATTGTTTTTGTTTTTACTCCGTCAGATAAATCATACTGTGTTAAGGTACTTATCATGAAGGATAATTGAAATCCTAATGCGAAATTTTTTGATAAGCCTATATCATAGCCAATATCCCAACAAAATCCAAAAGTGCTACCTCTCATTGTAAAATCTGAAATCAAAACGGCTTTATCTGTATATCCTATATAACCAATGCCGTAATTCAATAACAAACTGTTTTTTTTATTATCACCTAAAAGTCTTGTGCTGAAAAATGGGCCTATAAAATTTATTGAAATATCATCGCTCATTTTACCGTATTGTGATGAACCATTGGGGAGTGTTACATATACATTATTGATTTCAGTTTTTGAATGGTAATTGTAGTACTTAAAACCAAATCCAAGTTGTTCTGAAAAATAATAAGATAAATCCAGTCCATAATGATATCCAGATTTCAAATCTTTCATATATTGTTCAAATTCAGAAGGAATATTATCCGCTGGTTTTGCCACCCTGTAACTCCAGCCTCCATTTATCGCTGCTCTAAAGTGAGGGTATATTTCATTACCAACAACTTTATCTGCTGGCACTTCTGGTATCTGATAATAATTGTATTGATGAAATTTCACCAGTCCTAAAGGCAATAAAGTGTTTTTAATTTCATCTTTATACTTAAACATAAAGTAAATATTATCTGTCTTTATTTTTGTGATTTTACAGTTCAATGAATCTCCCTCATTTGTTACAATTAAATCTTGAGCTTGGATTGAAATTGAAACTATTGTAAATGATATAATTACAAGAATATGCTTAAATTCATTGTTGTTCATATTGTTCAGATTATTAATTACTCGCTTCTTTGGATACTTTTAATTTGTGATTTACTCATTTGAGTTTTAATTTTTTGGTTGTTTCTTATAATGGTAAAATAAACATTATCAGAATCCTCACTATTTATAATACATTCAATTTCTCGACCATCATTCAAAATAATTAAATCTCGTTTATCGGATTTATTTAGTATAACAGACTGGAATTCAGCATTCCCTGTTTGATTGTCAACAAGTTCTAATTTAGGGCGTCCAACAAAAGCACCTATTGTTATACTGCATCGAATATAATATTCATTACCAAATTTAATATTGATTGGCAATTCCTCTTTAGCTTCAGTTTTTGCCCAAAGAGTATTCAATCCGTCCTTTTTAATTTTTAAAGTCTTTTTCCATTTATTACTAACTCTGCAAATAACTGTATCACCCAGATGCAAATCGAAGCTTACTAAAGCTCCAACTCCACTTTGGC
>JAHEEB010001131.1 GCA_024640925.1 Bacteroidota bacterium
CGTAAATCATACTGGGACGAATGCAGGTTATGGTTAAATTTGTTGATTTGTAAGTCTCTAAAAGTGTATTGTCTGTTTTGAGTTTATATTTTGCATAGTAATCTAATGGATTGTAGGGGGAATTTATTGTGATTCTGGAAGCATTTCCATATACTGCAACAGTGCTTAATTGTATGAACTGTTTAATATTATTTTTTAAAGAAATTTGAGCAATTAATAATGGTAATTCATAATTTATTTTATAATATATTTCTTCATTTTTTACAGGAAAATGTACAATGGCCGCAAAGTTTATCACACAATCTATTCCAGAAAAGAGATTTTCAGGAATAATAAAAAAGTCTTCCAGAACATGAACATTATTGAAAGACAATGGAATTCGACTTATAATAGTAAAATCATAATTGTTTAGGTTATTTTTTATAAAATAATTGCCAATAAAACTATCGCCACCAATTACAAGAATTTTCTTTTTCATTTTTTAAAAAATTGTCCGAGTTTGGGTAATAATCTTAAGAAAGGATAAAGAATAGGAGGAGAAAAATTGTTTTCTTTGAAGGCAAGAATACATTCTCTGTTTTGGTGTAAAATATTTTTAAGATTTTTACTAGTAGCTCCACCTAATCTCATCTTAATAATAGGTTTAGGCAAATAAGTATGGGATATTTTATGTTTCTCAAGAAATCTGAGCATTAATTCAAAATCTGCAGCCAGCTTGAATTTTAGGTTAAAACCACCATATTTTTGGTATATTTCCTTTTTAACAAAGAAGGTAGGATGAGCCGGATGCCAACCTTTTCTGAAACTGCCATAAATATATTTTCCAGTTGACCACTTTCTAATAATCTTATCGGTATTGTCTCTATTTACATAATATAAATCTGCATATAATGCATCAATGTTTTCATTTTTAAAAGCATTACTTATTTCAGTAAGAACATTATTATTGATATAAATATCATCAGAATTAAGAAATCCGATTATGTCACCTGAGGCCATATTTATGCCTTTGTTCATTGCATCATAAATGCCGTTATCAGGTTCAGAAATTAGTTTATGTTTAAAACCTGATAAAGCATTTTTTATAATATTTAGGGTATTATCATTAGAATTTCCATCAATTATTATATATTCAAAATCTGTAAAATTTTGTAAAATAATTGATTTGATAGTGTTATTAATGGTTTTCTCACTATTATAGCAAACTGTTACCAGAGTTATTTTCATGAAAAAAAATTTAGTTTTTAAAAAATAGAGGAAAAACCTCTAACAACTTGTAATTTATATATTTTTTTATACTCCTTTAAAATATCCTGGTTTGTATGTATGATTTTTTCTCGTTCAATCTCACTCATATTAAAAATCCATTGAATTTTATCGGACAATTGTTTTGGTTCACCGTTTTTAAATAAAAATTCTTTATATATCAACGGATTATTTAAAAACATTTCAATATCAGAGGCAATAAGAATCTTGTTTAATGAAAGAATACTTGAAGGAATTCCACTATTTGTTCCCCTTATATAAGGAAGTATAATTACATCACAACTTTTAATAATAGATTGATACTCAAAATCATTTATAAATTTGTCAATTAAAATTAGATTTTTATTTTTTATTTTTTCGAAATTATAATTTTCACCTATAGGCAAATTACCAGCTATTAATAGTTCAGCATTAATTGAACTATTATAAAAAATATCCCAAGCATCAATCAAAATATTTACACCTTTTTCAATTCTGAGATGACCAATCATTCCCACTCTAAACTGTTTTTTTTCGGGAATTTTTATTGATTCTGAATGTAGATTTAGTTTTTTTAAATCCATTATTGGAAAAGGAATTTCAACAATTTTCTGGTGCTTAATATCAACATCAAAGTTATTAATCAAGTCTTTATAAGAGTTTTTATTATGTATAATTAGTATATCTGCAAGCTTAAAGAAACTTTGTTTTCTTTTTATCTGTTTGTTTGATTTAATAAATGCACTTTTAAAAGGTAAT
>JAHEEB010000376.1 GCA_024640925.1 Bacteroidota bacterium
CTGAGATCCAGTTCATAAGATTTTGTACACAAGATCCCTTGCCTGAGATCCGGTTCATGAGATCTTGTATACGAAATTCCTTGCCTGAGATCCGGTTCATGAGATCTTGTACACGAAATTCTTTGCCTGAGATCCGGTTCATGAGATCTTGTATACGAAATTCCTTGCCTGAGATCCGGTTCATGAGATCTTGTATACGAAATTCCTTTGCCTGAGATCCAGAGCATGAAATCCCGGGTTGGGATCTCTTGCCTGAGATCCAGTTCATGAAATCCCGGGTTGGGATCTCTTGCCTGAGATCCGGTTCATGAAATCCCGGGTTGGGATCTCTTGCCTGAGATCCAGGGCATGAAATCCCAATATTGGAATTGAATTAGTTATAGATGAAGTTGAATCAAACCTTTGCGGTTTCCTATGGTTTGAAGATCCTGAAATCAGGTATCAAGGTATGTTCTTATAATTATTCTTTTCTTCGTATCTGGCAAAATATTTATTAATCAACTCGTGATATTTTTGTTGGTCTTGTTTCCGGCGTTCTTCATATTGCTCCTTTGATTCGCCTTTCTGCTTTGGCGCGAATATATTAGCCTGGCTCATATCTGCATTGAATCCGGAACCATATTCAGTTTCTACCTCAATAATCTTTGCCGATTTCCAAAGAAGTACCTTTCCATCGGAACCGGCAGTTGCAACATAAAATCCATCAGCGCTCGTGGTAACAGCGTTTACTGCTCCTTCGTGCAAAATATAGCTATAAATTTTTTTTCCAGTTGTTACCTCCCAAATTATAACTGTACCATCGGTTGAAGCGCTGTACAGAAAATACCCGTCTGGCGAGAACTCTATATCCACCACGGAACCACTATGTCCAACATAAGTCTTAATTACCTCCTGTGTTGACATATTCCACAAGCGGATAGACATATCGCCCGAAGCAGAAGCAAAATAACCAGCATTCGGATGAAACGTGACATCGAATATATTGGCGGTGTGTTTTTCTAATGAATGCATCATTTCGCCAGTTAGTGCATTCCATATTTTTATTGACTGATCCAATGAACCACTAACGATATATTTTTCATCGGGACTAAATGATACAGGTAACGTGCTTTTTTTATGACCTTCGAGAACAAGTTCCATCTTTTGTGTTTTTACATCCCAGACTTTTATCTTATTATCATACGAGCCGGCAGTAAGTTTATTCCTCTCGGGTGCAAAATCGATCGACCATATATGGGTTGCATTTCCTTCATAAAGGGCTATTTTGTTGTTCAGCAAATCAATTAATTTAATATCAGAACCAGCGGTCACAAAGAGTTTATCTTCACCATAGAATTCTACATCCTTTATAGGGAAATAGTTCTCGGTATATTTGTATTCAATCTCACCAGAGAGAAGGTTGTATATTATTAATGATTTATCTTCGCCACCCGAGGCAAGGTATTTTCCGCCGGGACTAAATGCCACACAATTTACCACGCCTTTATGTTCCTTGTATTCCCTAATCAAATAGTTCTCTTCCTCCTGACATATAAGGTTAACCTGTATCAGGCAGAATAAAGCGATTATCGATGTTCTGAACATATTTACTATATTTTTAGTTTACAACTTTAGCTTCTATCGGGTACTTTAAACCAGTTGCCGAATCAAGATAAGCTTTAACCGAACCAATAAGAATCTTGGCTTCCACAAGAACAGGCACATGTACCTTATCGTCCGTTACCCATACAGTCATATCTTCGCCGCCCGAAAAAATGGTTCCTTCAATTAGTAAAACTGAGAATTTTATGCAACGATACGTATTATCTTTCTTATCTGTGATATATTCTTTACCAAGATAGCGAATATAAAGGTTATATACCTTGTTTTCGATAATTGTGGTAACCGGAATGGTCTTTCCTGGTATAAGTCCTGTAAAATCGAGGTCGCGGGCGTAATAAACCAGCGAAAGCAAATCAAAGGTACAGTTTGTGATATCAACCGTATCGTTATAAAATGGCTTATCGGAGTTTTTAATGGATGCAAACGACTGGTTATTTTTCCAGTCGAAGACATATTTGTGATCAACCTCATATCCGCCTTCGAAATTCTGTCTGCGTGACCAGAGGGGCAGGAGGGTCTCTTTATCAAGGTAAGACTGATAATGATCGCGAACTTTATACAGCCAATCATACGATTGGTGGGTTGCTCCTAAACCATCCAGGTGATATATCTCCCGGTCAAAGTATTTCCCTGGTTTTACTCTAAAATCGACCCAGCCGGCATTAACCCAGAATATCCCCCAATTATAATAAATGGTATATTTAATATCTTCACCCTCTTTATATACAGTCTGCCGGTTCTGGCACTGAGGGTAAATTTCAATGGCAAGAAGACAAACAATAAGGATATTTAAAATTCGCAGCAAAAGTGTTTTTTTCTACTAAATTAGAAATCGTAAGGATATCCTTCAAGGTTTTACCCCAGTATATTTTTATAAATTGTAAAGTTTTCTTCGTCGAAAACAATAAAGATTACCTTTTTAAGAGTAGTAGGCGTCTCGATGAAACTTTTAACGGTATTTATGGCAATTTCAGCAGCTTTTTCCTTTGGAAATGCATAAACTCCGGTACTAATATTCGGGAAGGCTATGCTTTCCATCTTAAATTCATTCGCAATGAGCAGGCAGTTAACATAACAGGAACGAAGAAGTTTTTCTTCATCTTTATTGCCTCCATACCAAACTGGTCCAACAGTATGGACTACCCATTTTGCAAGAAGATTATATCCGCTGGTAAGCTTTGCCTGACCCGTAGGGCACCCTTTTAATGTTTTGCATTCATCTAACAAACCAGGACCCGCTGCTTTATGGATAGCGCCATCAACACCTCCGCCACCCAGCAGAGAGGTGTTTGCCGCGTTGACAATAGCATCTACCTTAAGTTTTGTGATATCTCCCTTAGTTAGTTCTATTGATGTCATATAAATGGGTTTATCGTAACTCGGCATTTAATTCTTTTACAAGCCGGTCTGTAATTTTTCCCATTATACGATCGATTTCTTTATCGGTTAATGTTTTTTCTTCATCTTGAAGGTAGAAACTTACAGCATACGATTTTTTGCCTTCGGGTATACCTTTGCCTTTATAATAATCGAATAGGTTGATCCTCTTAAGCAGCTTATTTTCGGCCTGTTGTGCGAGTTTCTTTATATTGGCAAACTCAATCTTTTCATCAATAAGCAGGGCTAAATCCCTTCTTACCTCGAAGAAGCGGGGCATTTCTCTAAAGTAAATCCTGCTGTCGGACATGCGAACTAAATTATCCCAGCGTATTTCAGCAAAAACTACCTCCTGGTTGATATCAAACTGTTTCAGAAGTTTTGGGTTAACAATACCAACTTCTGCAAGCAATTTGTTTTTTAGCGAATAACTTATTCCACCAGCAAAAATATCATCTTTGCCTTCAAGAGGTTCAATCGATGCGTTATCGCTGTTTATACCAAGTTTGCCAAAAATATTTTCGACATATCCTTTTACAAAAAAGAATCCGGCTTTTTTTTCTGGCGAAATCCAATTAGGTTCAGTTTTATTGCCAGTAGTAAAAATACCAATCCTTCTTTCTTCGTCGTATCCGGCAAGAGCATATTCAGGGTTCGATTTGCCTGTTAAACGGTAACAACGGCCATATTCAAATAAACAAAGGCTCGAATTTTGCCTGTTAATATTGTGAATAATAGCTTCCAGTCCGCCAAAAAGCAAGGTCTGCCTCATAACATTCAAATCGGAGCTAAGCGGGTTGAGCATAGGTACGCAATTTGTCCCGGGGTATGTTTTGAGCGAAGTATAATACTGACTTTTTGTAAGAGAATTCGACATAATTTCGTTAAAACCATTCGAAGCCATAAAATCAGAGACTTGGTTTACCAGCACTTCATTGTCGGGTTTTACCGAGGGAGACAAACTGGCATTTATTTTTGTCGAAAACTCAACATTATTATACCCATAAATTCGCAATATCTCTTCAATTACGTCGGCTTCGCGGCTGACATCGACCCGGTAAGCCGGGACTTTTAATACAAGTTGATCACCAGATTCCGATTCAATGGTAATATCTAAGGAATTCAGTATTTTTTTAATTAATGGCCTGTCGAGCTTTTTACCAATTAACCTGTCGATATGATTGTAATCCACTTCTACCCTGAAAGGAGGAATAGGAGAGGGGTAGATATCGGTTATTCCGGAAGTAATTTTTCCTCCGGCTATTTCCTGGATCAACAGGGCTGCACGCTTAAGGGCAATAATCGTATTTTCAGGGTCTACACCTCTTTCGAAGCGGAAAGATGAATCGGTATTTAACATATGTCGGCGTGCTGAACGCCTTGTATTGGTCGGATCGAAATAGGCACTTTCGAGAAATATATTTTTAGTGGCTTCAGATACACCAGAATTAATACCACCAAAGATACCGGCGAGACAGGCTGCGTTTTTACTGTCACAAATCATCAGATCATCAGAAGAAAGTTTACGTTCCAGGCCATCAAGGGTAATAAAACTTGTTCCTTCATCCATTTTGCGGACAACAATTTGGTTTCCTTCAAGCATTCCGGCATCGAAGGCATGAAGAGGCTGACCTAATTCGTGCATGACAAAGTTAGTGATATCAACAACATTGTTTATTGAGTTTTGCCCGATTGATTTCAAACGGTTTTGCAGCCATTTGGGCGAAGGGGCAATGGTAACATTTGTAATAGTTAATCCGCTATATCGTTTGCACGCTTCGTTATCAAGAACTTTTACTCCTATAGCAAAGCTGTTGTCGCCAGGTTGAAATTTCGAAACATCGGGTTTTACTAGTTTAACTTCGGTCTGCTGCGATAAGTAAGCAGCCAGATCGCGGGCAACGCCAAAATGCGAACCAGCATCGATACGATTAGGAGTTAACCCTATTTCAAAAATCATATCGGAATGCAGGTTGAAATAGCTGGCAGCAGGAGTTCCCACTTTGGCATCTGCACCAAGAACCATAATTCCATCGTGACTGGTTCCAATGCCAAGTTCATCTTCCGCACAAATCATACCTTCCGAAGGCTCGCCACGAAGCTTGGTCTTCTGAATAGTAAAACTTTTGTCGCCCATGTATACTTCAGCTCCTAGAGCAGCAACAATTACTTTTTGTCCGGCCGCCACATTTGGGGCACCACATACAATATGCAAAGGTTCTCCCTGTCCGACATTTACCGTGGTAACACTTAGTTTATCGGCATTTGGATGTTTGCCACAAGTGAGTACTTCACCCACAACATAATTCTTGAGTCCGCCTTTAATTTC
>JAHEEB010000377.1 GCA_024640925.1 Bacteroidota bacterium
ATCAGATCTTTGGTAGCGTTGCTTTCACCAATCAAATCATCGAAGGTATACCTGGTATTGTGGCCTGCATATTGATTGATCATTTTTAAAACATCGCTGAATTCCCTAAATGCCAATAAATAACCTAAAATCTCGCCTTCTTTGGTATTTATCAGATAAGCACTAAAGAGATACTTCTCTTTTAATTTTGGAATGTTAAATCTCCCTTCTTCGTCGAGGTAGGAGCCTTGTTGTAAAATAGTTTCTTTTACTTCCTTCCATTCCGGAAAAATACTTTCTATGGGAGTATTTATCAAATGGAGCCTTCGGATATTAATTGATCGGCAAGCAGTGTCATTTACCCAAAGTATATTGTCATTTAAATCCATGGCAAATAAACCATATGCTAAACTATTCATCATGGAAAAAGCAAACTGGTTTGAATTATGAAGTTGTTTTTGGATATCGACATTGTTTATTCTGTATTCAATTGCACCCACGGCAGCTACAATGAGACCGAGTGTGTGCGGGTGTACTAATTCGCTTCTCCCGGTGAGGTTTAATGTTCCTATTATTATACCTTCGGGATTATGAATAGGAGCTGCGGAACAGGTCCACTTATAATATGCCGAAATAAAATGTTCTGTGGCGGTAACCTGAACCGGGCAATTCTCAGAGATCGATGTACCCATAGCATTTGTACCAATGCTTTTCTCATCCATATAAGCGCCTTTAATAAGGTTTTGTTTTCCTGCTTCTTCAAGAGGTTCATCGTCCCCATAAATATCAAGAATACAACCCTCCTTATCGGTTAATATTATTATAAATCCGGAACCCTTTAGAAATTTGTATAATTGTTCTATAACCGGAACCGTAATATCTAAAAGTTCTTCATTCTCTTTCAGTATTTTTTTTAATTCTGATGGGCTTAGTATTTTTTTCGAAGCAAGTATATGTTTTTGAATACCAAATTCCTGACTTCGCTTATGCGATCTGTTAATTATTTCCTTGTGCGGTTTGTTCATAATAAACTTCCGGTTTCAGGTACAAAGGTAATAGGATTTTCTATTGGAATGATTTGAATCTGATTTCCGGATTAAATCAAAATTTATATCAGAAAAAATTTTTGTTTTTGTCTGTTTTGCCAAATTGATTTAACTTTCGGTTCTGTAAATAAATCGTAAACCAATGAGAACCCCAGTTTTTTTAATTTCTTTCAGCCTTTTTATAAGTATGCTTTTTATTCCGGATTCTTATACTCAGACATTTAGGGATAGGTTATTGCCAGCTCCCAGGAATGGAGGCTGTTATATGGAAGATTATTGGGTATGGTGCGGTTCAGTTATTAAGGGCGATGATGGAAAATACCATATGTTTGCATCCAGGTGGCCAAAAGGATTAAGCTTTTCGCCCCACTGGCTTACAAATTCAGAAATTGTACATTGTGTTTCCGATTCACCTGCAGGGCCATATATTTTTAACGATGTTGCCCTACCACCAAGGGGCGAACAGTATTGGGATGGTAAAATGACTCATAATCCGGCAATCCGAAAATGTGGTGATACATATTTGCTTTATTACACAGGAACAACATATAAAGGTGATATGCCGACACCAGAGCACCCGACAACCGAAGATTCGCCATTAAAGCTTGATGCGCATCACCACGAAAGAATCGGCCTTGCTACATCAAAGTCGCCATACGGTCCCTGGGAACGCCGCGATGAACCTATATTAGATGTTGTTCCAAATTCGTGGGAACAATACCTTGTATCGAATGCAGCCCCATTTGTTTTCGACGATGGTCGTGTAATGCTTTATTATAAAGGAGTTGAACAACTAAAACATCATGCTATAAGTGTAGCGTTTGCAGAGCATTGGAGTGGACCATACAAGAGAATATCCGATAAACCAATTGATGTGGGAATGGGAGCAGAGGATCCAACTATTTGGTTTGAGAATGGAAAGTTCCATGCATTAATGTTGGATCACGATAAGAAATACTCTAATAAAGAGCTCTACTATGTAACATCCAGCGATGGATTAATATGGGAAATAGAAGAAAATCCGGTTGCTGTGACAAAAGATGTCTTGTTTGACGATGGCACCAAAAGGCACTTTCGTAATGTAGAACGTCCATGGGTATTAGTTGAAAATGGAATTGCAACATATGTTTTCTTTGCAACTGGTGCCGATACAAATGGTTCCAGGCATACATGGAACATGTGCATCCCATTGAAACCGATTGAGAAAAAGTAGATATTAAAAAGTAAGCTTTGTAAAGCATTATTATATTTCCTGATGTACAGTCATGTTGATAAGGTGTTTTAGAGAGCAATAATTGGGATACCAACCCTAACGCTTATTTCTTTGGAATTAAAATAATTTAATACATCATAATTTTTGGAAAACAAAAGATTAACAAAAAGTTCTCTTTTCTCTGTAATCTTATATGCCAGACCAACCCCACCAATTAATCCTATATTTGTGTGATTTGTAAAGGGATTGTAGTAATCATCTCCTTTATATTTAACAAAATAATTAAAGTCAAATAAGCCTCCAATTTGAATAAATGGTCTGACTTTATATTTTAATAAATTATACTTAAAAAATATATTATTATGTAAGGTCATATACTCAACTGAAAACTCTTCTTTATTTCCATATCTTCTTGAAACATAGTATGATGATATTTTGTTGTTATTAAAAATATTTTCATATTGAACAGAAAATCTGTCGTTTGAGTTTACAAAAGGAATATTAACATAAGCTCCAAGAGCAGGATGAACAGATTGTTCGAAATCACAATAAAAAGTTAATCCACCATATAAATCTATTCCTGAATAATAAAAAACAGAATTTTCGAGGTTAATAGTATTGATACCACTTAATAAACCTAAATTCATTTTAAATCGAGACAGTTTTTTTTCATAAATTACGCAAGAATAGTCTTTACATACATTATTGTGATATTCTTCAGTAATTTTTATTAAAGATTTTTTGTCTAGGGTTACATCTTTTATTTTCTCTTGAAATTCAGGCACATCATTAAACACATAATCCAATGAGTTTAAATACTCTTTTATTGTACCTTGATATTTTTTATTGTTTTTATAATATTCATAGTCTTTTTGTTTAAGCTCAATGATCTCCAGTCCAGGTTTTTCAATATAAAATCGAGTTTCATCAGCTTCCTTAAAACAATATAGATTAATAACCCCATGAAGCAAAAACTCTAGAAATCTTTTTTCATTAATGTTGTTATTTTCAATTTCTTTTGAAATATAGAATTTGTCATCAATATATCTATATCCTAAAATATCTTCGGGACTATATACAATGGCTTTACTGCTATCATCCAGTTTAAATCTGCAGCTTATTGAGTTAGTAACATCTCTGCGATAATCAATTAAGCCATAAATAGTATCAGTATTATTTTTAATAATTAATCCATTTCTAAAATCTGCTTGACTATATGATAAAAAACAAGCATATACAAATACTAGCAGTACAAATATTCTTTTCATTTTTTTTATTTCAATTTTCTAATTTTCAGTACTTAATCTTGTCATATTATTCCACAGCCCCTTCATCGTTGGACTTTCCAATGCAGTATTTAAAAGACTTAAAAATTCTACCCTGCTTATTTCTTCGGCACCTAAAGATTTCATATGAGGCGTTGACTGTTGTGCATCGATAAACCGAATTTCATGGTTGAGGCAAAACTGTACCAGGTGAAATAATGCTACTTTGCTTGCATCGGTAGCTCTATAAAACATAGATTCTCCGAAGAAGGCTTTACCAAGAGAAATACCATAGAGTCCACCCACCAATTCACCGTTTTTATAGGTCTCAAAAGAGTGAGCCAGTCCTAAACGGTGCATTTCGCAGTATGCTTCAATCATTTCGGAGGTAATCCATGTTCCAGCTTGCCCTGTTCTTGGGCTTGAAGAGCAGTTATATATCACGTTCTTAAAATCATAGTCTATTTTAACTTCAAATTTTTTTGAACGTATGGTTTGCTGAAGGCTCTTACTGACTTTAAATTTTTCAGGAAAAAGCACTAATCGAGGATCAGGTGAAAACCATAGGTAAGGATCACCCTCATTAAACCAGGGAAAAACACCCTGGGCATATGCCGAAATCAGGAAATCGGGGGTTAATTCACCACCTACAGCCAGTAATCCATCTTCATCGGCAGTATTTGGATCAGGAAATTGAACTGGTAAATCCATTTTTCAAATAAATAAAAAAAAAGCCGAAATCTATTTATTGATTCCGGCATTTCTTGTGCCCAGGACAGGACTTGAACCTGCATGCTCTTAACGAGCGCCAGCCCCTCAAGCTGGTATGTCTACCAATTTCACCACCTGGGCAAAGTCAGGGATGTATTTTGTGTTTTTCGTAATGAATTTAAGTTAAAGTTAATTTTTTTTCTTTTTAACTCAAGACTCAATATTCAAAACCTCAAACTATTTTGTGCCCAGAACAGGACTCGAACCTGCACAACCTTGCGGTCACTAGTCCCTGAAACTAGCGCGTCTACCAATTTCGCCACCTGGGCTTTTTGACTTACTCAAAAAGTTTATTAAAGAACTTTCCCGAAACATGCACTTAATTCGGGCGTGCAAATTTAAAAATTATCTTAAGAAATCGATAAAAATTTCTGTTTAATTCAGCATTTTTCTGTTGATAGTTATTTTTCACTCTTTCTAAAATGTAAAAAAAAGGGCAGAAAAGAAATTCTGCCCTCATGAACAATATCAAAACAAACCCCATTATTTCTTTAACATATATGGAGGTTTATCTCCAAATTTTCGATTCATGCTTGTAAAATTAGTGCTTCTGGTCTTTTTATCTGATTTGCTTGTAAGTTCAGCCTTTTTTGGCATGAACTCAGGATAATCAACACTTACTTCAAAGGTATTATAAGCTGCATATTCTAATGGTAAGGTCCTTATGAATCCAACAGTATTATCATAATCATTTGGATCTAGAAAGTAATCATTGGTTGCACCTGTGTATGAATCCCTGGCGTCAACATAATAGGATATATTTTTAAGACCTTTGAAAACAACTACACCATATTGATCCGCAGTTCCTGAAATAACAGGATTCTCAAAATAATTCCAATCTAAATAAGTGGAGTAAAGAGTTACCTCTGTTCCAGGTATCAAATCTCCGGTAGTCCATTCCCTTACCGTAACTTCAAGAGTTGTTTCCTGAACTGTAATAACTATTGTTGAATAGTCAGCATTATTATGGTTTATAGCTGTAAGTCTTACAGTATAGTCCCCTTCCTGTGCATAGGAATGACTTGGATTGATTT